>JAFGIX010000054.1 GCA_016929395.1 Candidatus Zymogenus saltonus | reverse complement strand
TCCGTCCCGAAGCGGACCCCCGGCCTGAAATAGATGTTCCAGGCGGAGCCCGGGTCTGCCTTCTCGTCTGCCGCAAAAGCGGGCACAGCAAAAATCGCTGCGACAAGGACAAGGAACAGCGCGAAAGAAATAAACTTTTTCAGCTTCATAAAACGCCTCCTGTAGAGTATTAAATGAAATGCCTTTTGTGTTTCACAATGTATTGCGTACGTTAACCAAAAGGGGCAAAAAAGAGGTTGTAGAAAAGATAATTTTTCTCAATTTCAATGCAATATTATAGAATTATAATCTTTTGTCAAGAAATATCAGCAATTTAAGGGTAATTTTCAGCCTAAATTGATATTTTTATCTGATTAAAACAATCAAGTCAAAAGAATCAATGGTAATTTTTAACTTTTTAAAAGAAAAAAACTATAAAAATGAAAAGGATTTTTAGTGGAATATTTCGCCGATAACCGTTATAATAAGAAACATATAAGCATATAGTCATAACTCAAAGGGGGACAAAAAATGAAAAAGAACATTGGAAAGGCCGATAGAATCGCAAGGATCGTCATAGGTATCGTCATATTGGCCCTGGGTTATTGGTTCAAGAGCTGGTGGGGATTGATAGGCCTGGTGCCGGTTCTGACCGCGGCGGTCGGGTTCTGCCCGGCGTATCTTCCATTCGGCATTAACACCTGCAAGGCAAAGAAATAATTCGACAGGCCGAAACGTCTTAAAAGCAAGACGGTTGTGTAATTCTTACAGTTCGTTTCCCGAGACGGCTCAATTATCTCTTACGCGTTTTTGTAAATAGTCCAAGCTCATTTTTAATACATTAGTCTTATGTACCGATTTCTGAATTGCTATGTGCGCCGATGTCTGATTTGAAGATCGATAAATTGATGACGGGAAATGTCCGGTTGAACCGCGATGGCGTCAGGGGGATTGTCAGGGGATTCATTAGGCCTATTTTAGGGCTTTTTGTCCTGCTCGTCTCATCTGGCACAATAGGCTGGATAAACGCGTGGATCTATATTGGGATGAGACTCCTATACCACGTAACATACGTGGGGCTTTTGATGACGAAAAATCCCGGGCTTTTGAATCAACGGGGCAGGGTAAAAAAGAACACCAAGACCTTCGACAAGGTCATATTGATTTCATTTGTGCCGCTCTCTTTTTTGATCCAGATCGTCTGCGGCCTCGACGCGGTGAGATTTGAATGGAGCGGTATGTCTCTCGGATTTGTTGTCTTCGGCGCCGTGATATGGGTTTTGGGCATCTCTTTTACGCTCTGGTCGATGGTAGCAAACCCCCACTTTGAGGCGTCGGTCCGCATCCAGGAGGACAGAAACCAAAGGGTTTTCACGTCCGGCCCTTACGGGATCGTGAGACACCCCGGCTACCTGGGTTTTATCCTCGTGTTACTCGGTGTTCCCTTCATACTCGGCTCCTGGTGGGGTCTCGTGCCTTCCTCGGTTTTCGCGATCACGGTTATGGTAAGAACCGATCTTGAGGATCGTATGTTGAAGGGCGAGCTTTCCGGCTACAGCGAATACGCGAAAGAGACGCGGCATCGGCTCATCCCCCTCGTCTGGTAGCTGCCCCCGGTTTTTTGTCTGTCAGTTCTCCCGAATTGCCCTTAATATTGCCGTTTTGGCAGGCCCCGTCTGGTAAGATACGTCGGTTCCTGCCTGTCAGGCCGCCGCCGGTTCTTACCGGTTGGATTATAATTTAAAAGACAAGAGGTTGTTGTTTCTAATCCATCGTTTTGGTCTTGTGAATTGGGTGTAAGAGGAACTTTGTCTCCGCAAATCCCTAATCTGTTACGGCTCATATAATCCTTTGAAATGGAAATTCGCCGAAAAGGTGAAATCCCTTTATTCCCTTCTCCTGCGTACAGATGCGTATCTCATATGAAAGGTAGTGGAAGAAAGGTTTATGCGACAGGCGGCCGCTGCACCTTATGTTCTATTAAGGAACATCACAAAGATCAGAAAAGTTCTTCAACTCCGGGCCGTCGTCTTTACACGTGACGGTTACCCCGCATAACCCGCAGGACTGCAGGCCAAAAACGATAAAAACCTATCTTCTATATAAAAATTGAATCAAAAATGGGAGGCGAAAATTTGATTGGCTTTAGAGACGACTGCTGAATCTTGGGCCTGAATGATTTGCGCCAAATAATTTATGGAAGTTTATAAGAGATCAATATCTAATATCAACCAACCGAACAGCTCCCGGCACACCTAACTTCATGGGAACTTGGGGAAGATAAGGGCCTTTTCCTGCCGACCCAAGCTTGAAATCAGATGAGCCGGTTTCCTATCTCGAAGAGCCTCGCTATCGCCCCGGGTTCGTCGAAGGGATAGACCTTCCCCCAGTGGTAGACGACGCGGCCGTTGATGATGTTGGTCTTTACGTCAAAACCCCTCGCCGAATAGACGAGGTGTGACGGGTAGTCGAACAGGGGAGCTGCGTGGGGCCTTGTGAGATCGACGATTATAATGTCCGCCGCCATCCCTTTTTTAAGACAGCCTATCTTTTCTTCCATGCCCAAGGCCTCGGCCCCCAAGAAAAGCACCGTGGCAAGTACCGTTTTTGCTTTTATCGATGCGGCGTCCTTGGATATGACCTTCTGGAGCTTTGCCAGCATGTCCATCTCGTAGAAGAGGTCCTGGCGGTTGTTGCTCGCTGGGCCGTCGGTTCCCAGTCCCACCGGTATCCCCGCATCGATAAAGGCGGTAACGGGGGCTACTCCGGCCGCTAACTTTGCGCCGCTCCCTGGACACACGACCACCGATGAACCGTAGCTCGAGAGTATCTCTATCTCCCCATCGTCGACCCAGTTTACGTGAACCGCCGTGAAGCTCTCGTTTAAGACCCCCTCCTTCTCCAGATGTCTTACCGGGGTCCTGCCGTACTTCTTCCTGATATCCTCGACCTCCCCCTCCGTCTCTGCGAGGTGTGTAAAAACTCTGGCATTGCTCTTTGAGGCGAGGTCCCCCGCCCTGTGGTACGTCTCGGGGGATGCGGTATAGGGTGCATGGACAAAGAGGGCGGGCATCACCATGCCGCTATCATCTTCAGGAAAATTATCGAGGAACTCTTCGACCACATCGAATTTGGCCGCCGGGTCCTGCCACTGGGGGGTGGGAAAATCGACTACCCCCTGGGCGCATATCGCCCTCATCCCGCTTTTGATGAACGCCCTCGCGGCATCTTCCTCGAAGAAGTAGCTGTCGCATACGGTGGTAATGCCGGATCGGATCATCTCCGCCGCCGAGACCAGCGTTCCCCAGTAGACCATCTCCTTTCCCATGATCTTGTTCTCCGCAGGGATAATGTGCTCGAGCCACTGGTCGAGGGGAAGGTCGTCGGAGTATCCCCGGAGGGCCGACATGGCGGCGTGGGTGTGGCCGTTGATCAGCCCCGGCATTATCAGGTCGCCGTCGACGTCGATAACCTCCTTGGCATCGTAGTCCCGGAGGATGTCGATCTGCTCGCCGACATCGACAATCACACCGTCCTTTACGATCACCACCCCGTTGTCAAACCGGTTGTCATTCTCGTCAAAGGAGAGGACGGTCCCGTTCTTTATTATCAAATCAACTTTTTCCGTCATACCATTACTACCTCGTCCCCTTGATCCCAGGGGGGATCAACGATACAATAAAACATCAGCTCGCCGTCGCCGTCGTTCTCGATGAACTGGAACGCCCCTTTGGGTATATATATAACGCTCCCCCTCCTTACTGCGCGAACCTCTTCCTCGATGTGCATTATCCCGCTCCCCTCCAATATTATATAGACTTCCGATGAGGATTGCAACTTGTGGGTGTGACTTTTCCCCCCGGGGGCGATCTTCGCGAGGGCGAGGCTGTACCGGGTGGATACGGGATCGCTCTTCGGCGACAAGATCTCCCTGATCCTCGTCCCGTCCCCGGCCGTTATCTCCTTTGCCTTGTCGACCTCCTTTATGAACATCTATCCCGCCCCTTTTATGGATTTCTTGACGCGCTCGGAGAGCTCCCTCGCCTTTGCGATTATCTCCCCGGTATCCGCCTGGGTAAGACTTCCGTCTTTGACCAATATCTCGCCGTTTACCAGAACGTCCCTCACGTCGGACGCCATCGCCGCGTAGACGAGGTGAGAAAAGGGATCGTATACCGGTGTGAGGTGGGGCCTGTTGAAGTCGACCACGATGATGTCGGCCCTCTTCCCCTTCTCCAGCGTCCCCACGGTCCCTGAAAGGCCCAGCGCCTTGGCAGAGCCGACAGTGGCGAGTCTCACCGCCGTGTGGGCGTCCATATGGGTCGGGTCAGCATCGTATATCTTGTGGAGCTTTGCGAGGGTGTCCATCTCGCCGAAGAGGTCGAGGTCGTTGTTGCTGGCGCAGCCATCGGTCCCGAGGCCCACAACAATCCCCCTCTTCAGATACTTGTGGACGGGCGCCCAGCCGGAGGCGAGCTTCATGTTGCTCTCCGGATTGGTGATGACCTTGACCCCCTTTTCCGCCATGATATCCATCTCTTCGTCCGTCACCCAGACGGCGTGGTCGGCTACGAACCTCTCGCTCAATACCCCCAGGTCGTCAAGGTGCTTAAACGAAGTCTTGTTGTACTTTTGCCTGACATGGGCCACGTTCGCCTGAGACTCCGCCACGTGAATGATACAAAGGACATCGTGTTTTTTCGATATCTCCCCCGCCCTGACAAGGAGCTCCGGGGCGCAGGTGTCCAGGGCGTGGGGCTGGACCGTTGGCGTAATCAGCGGGTCGTCCTTCCACTTTTTGATGAAATTTTCCGTATACTCGTAGCCCTGAGACAGCTCGCCGTAGTTGGGCGACGGAAAGTCGTACAGAACCTCACCCAGGACCCCCCGCATCTTCATCTCCTTAGTCGCCCTGGCGACCGAGTCCTCGAACAGGTACATGTCGCAGAATGTGGTGGTCCCGGAAAGGAGCATCTCGGCTATGGCGAGCTTCGTTCCCCAGTAGACGAACTCGGCGTCGAGGTTTTGGCTCTCCGCCGGGAATATAAAGTCGTTGAGCCAAGTCTCCAATGGGAGGTCGTCTGCGATCCCCCGAAAGAGGCTCATGGCGGCGTGGGTGTGGCCGTTTATCAGCCCCGGCATGACCACACAACCGGAGGCGTCTATCACGGTTTTCGCCTCCACGGATTTGGCGTCGTCACCCCCCCCCACGAATGAGATGGAGTCGCCCGTTATCGTAACGGCGCCCCTTTCGATGATCTCCCCCCCTTTTTTGCCCTCTCCAGAGCCCCTCATCGTAATAACGGCGCCGTTTTTAATCAAAACATCCGCGCTCTTGACCTTGGATTCGCTGTCCTTCGTCATTTTTCTCCCTTTTCCTCAATTCGGTTTAATACACGGGATATTAATTTAATCAGGTCGGGCCCCGCCGCCTCCGCCCCGGAGATGACGTCCTCCAGAAGGATCGGCTTCATGGCGTCCGGCAGGTTGACGTTGGATATCACCGAGAGGCCCAGGACCCTGATTCCGGCCTTCACCGCCGCGATGACCTCCATTATCGTGGACATCCCCGTGGCGTCCCCCCCCAAAGCCTTTAGCATCCTCGTCTCAGCCGGGGTTTCGAGGCTCGGCCCGAGGATTCCGATGTAGACCCCCCTGTTCAACCTTATGCCGAGAGATAACGCCTCCTCCTCGGCCGTCTCGATGAACTCCCTGTCGTAGGCCCGGGTCATGTCGGGGAACCTGGCCCCCATCTTGTCGGAATTTATCCCTATCAGGGGATTTCTGCCCGTGAAGTTTATGTGGTCGTTGATGACCATGATCTCTCCGGGGAGAAAGAGAGGATTGAGGCCGCCCGCCGCGTTGGTGATGATTAGGTTTCTTATCCCCATCGTCTTGAGAACCCAGATCGGAACCGCTATCTCGACCGGCTCGTATCCCTCGTAGAGGTGGAACCGGCCGTCGAGGACCGCGACGTCGGCGTCCTCGATTCTGCCTATATCCAGCTTTCCGGCGTGGCCCGTCACCGTAGACGTGCCGAACCCCGGAATCTCCCCGTAGGGTACCGAGACGTCGACCTCCATGACCCCGGCAATCCCGCCGAGGCCCGTCCCGAGGACCACCGCCGATTTCGGGCGGAGGTTTGTCTTCAACAGGATGAAGTCCGCCGCCTCGCGGATCTTTGCGTAGAGCGATTTCTCATCCAACGGGATTCCGGGCGTCATCCGGCGCCTCCCCTTAAAGATCAAAAACGTTATTTATAATTATCCAATTCCGGGAAAAACACAAGCGAAAAATATAATTGATAAGCCGATGAGAAAACCCGACGACTAAAACATCCGGCCGAGTTCTCAACCGCTCAAGGGGGAGCTTCAGAGAATCCGCGCTCTAAACTCAATGAAAAGCGGGACATTGTCATTCCCGACTCGACCGGTAATCAACTATGCCGTCATTCCTAAATCGATTGGCAATCCAATATTCTGTCATTCCCGGCTCGATCGGGAATTAATATGCTGTCATTCCCGGCTTGATCGGGAATCCAGAAAAATCCTCCTCACCCTCATTGCCGAATCAATCAAGAATCCCAAAAATCGTGTTTTTATCATCACCGCATAATTTGCCGAGCCTCTACAATAACACCCCCACGCCCGCCGGCCGGCAAATTAATATTAGATTCCCGCTCTTCCACCTGAACTTAAATCCACGACTTTTTTAATTAGATTTCAATCCTTCGACCGCCTTATCTCTGCAAGCAGCCCCCTTATCTCCGCGTCATCCGGGAGCTTCTGAAGGGCGGCGGTAAGATACTTCTTCGCGTTCTCGTAGTCCTTCATCTTGAAGTATATATACCCCTTAGACTTATAGGCAGGGCCGTTCTCCGCCTTCAAGACCAGGGACTGGTCGGCGAGCTCCATAGCCCTGTTCAGCTTCTTGTTCTCCTTGGCGTAGACGAGGGCGGTTACGGCGTAGAGGAGGTAGTCGGCGGGCTTCAAGTCGACCGCCTTCTCGTAAAATTTAAGGGCCTTGCCCGCCTCATCTTTTTCCATGTAGAATTTGGCCACCGTGACCAGCGGCTCGAAGTCATCGGGTTTAAGCCCCGGAAGCATCAAGAAATATTTTTCGGCGTTGTCGTTATCGCCCCTCGCCTTGTAGGTATTGGCGAGACCCAGGTGCGACCTGTATTCCTTCGGGCTCTGAGCGATCACCTTTTCGTAATATTCGATCGCCCTGTCGTAGTTCCCCGCCCCCCTGTGGCACTCCCCCAGAAAGTATAGGACGTCGAGGTTTTCAGGAACCATGTTGTGGGCGGTCTCGAGGTACTTAATCGCCTCCGAGTACCTCCCCGCGATCCTCAATCCGTCCCCGAGGTTCAGGTAAGGCTTATAGTCGTCCGGGTAGCTCCTCATGAGGTTCTGGTTCGCCTCGATCAGCTTTTCTACCGCCAATTTGTCATCGGGCCTGATCGATATAGCCTTTTTCAAGGCCAGCATCATCTCATCATCCCAGCCCCTCGTGGAAAAAGCCAGCGCGAGGTTGTAGTACGCCTTGTAGTTCTTTGGGTCGATCCTGACGACGTTGTTGTAGGCGGATATGGCCTCATCGAAGGAGCCCATCTTGAAATAGTTATTGCCGAGGACAAAGTATAGATTCGGCTCGTCCGGGTTGATCTCCAGCGCCTTCCAGAGGATATCCACTGCGAGCTTGTATTGCCCCGTATTCGAGTACGCCTCCCCCAGACGAATAATCGCCTCGATTCTTTGGGGGTCGACGGCGAGGTAGTCGTTCAGCACCGGGATAGCCTTGTCGTAGGAGCCGCTGTCGAAATAGCTGACTCCCAGAAGGAGTATGACGTCCTTGAAGTCGGGCTTCAGCTCTATGGCCGTTTTCAGGGCGACGATCGCATTATCGTACATGTCGAGCTTGTGGTAAACGAGCCCGAGGAAGTAATATCCCTCCACGTATTCGGGGGAATAGGTAACCGCCTTTTTGAACTCCTCCAGGGCTTCCGTATCATTTCCCGCCTCCATCTTCAATCTTCCGAGCTTGGTGTACGCCATGTAGTTGTCGGGGGAGAGCGAGATCGACTTCTCGTAGTAGGTGGCCGCCTTTTCCGGGTCCTTCAGCCTGTCGTAGACCTCCCCCAGGCTGTAGTAGACGAAGAACTGGTCGGGGTCGAGCTTCAGCGACTTCTCGTAAGACCAGATCGCCTCTTCGTACTCCTCCTTGTAGTAGTGGACCTTCCCTATCCCCTTGTACGCCCTCGGGTTCGTGGGCTCCGTCTCGAGGGCGCGGTTGTAATATTTCATTGCGGATTCAAGCTCCCTGTTGTCGAGGTAGGTCTCGGCGAGGAGTATAAGGGCGTTGTAGTAGCGGGGATTGAGCCCCTCCGCTATCTCCAAAAGCCCCACCGCCTCCACCGTTTTATTCCTGGCCAGCAGTATCTCCGCCATCCTGTAGTAGGCGACGTAGTTCTTGGCGTCTATCGTAACCGACTTCCGGTAGACCTCCAGCGCCTTGTCACTCTCGCCCAGAAAAGTGTAGAGCGCACCGAGGGAGAGGTAGGCCTCGATATACTTCGGGTCTTTCTCTATCGTCTTTTCGTAGTTCGAGACGGCCGCCTCGAAGTTCCCGGTCTGGGAGTATATCCTGGCCTTGGCGAAGTAGCCGGGGGCGTAGTCGGGATCTTTCTTCAACACCCGGTCAACGATCTTGATCGCCTTTTTCGGCTCCTTGTTCAGGAGATAAACTCGGGAAAGCTCTATATAGGCCTCTGTGTAGTCCTTATCGAGGTCTATCACCTTGTTCAGGATCTCTATCGCCTCGCCAAACCTGCCGAAGGAGGCGTAGGCCCTCCCGATGTGGAGATAGGCGGTATAAAAGTTCGGATTTATCTTGAGGACGCCCTCGTAGACCGATATGGCCTTCTCCAGGTCGCCCAGGGCCATGGCGGCAACCCCGATGTGGTTGTATCCCTCGACAAAGTCCGGCTTTATCTCAACAGCCTTGAGATACGCCTCCATCGCCTCCTTTGTCTTCCCCCGGGCGTTGAGGACGTTTCCGAGCTCGTCGTACGCAAGGTACAAGGAGGGGTCGAGGGAGACGGCGTCCCGTAAAAACTCCTCCGCCATCATGTACTCCCCCTTCTTGTAGTAGGCCGAGCCGAGACCGTAAAAAGCATCTCCGCCTTTGGGATTCAGCTTCATCGCCTTCGTGAAGACCTCGATCGCCTTGTCGTACTCCTTCATGGATAGGTAGCTTTGACCCAGAAGATTAAATATCGCGGGATTTTCTCCCGCAAGCTCCGAGGCCTTGACCAGTGTTTTCGAGGCGCCGGAGTAGTCCCCCTTTTCGTTCAGTATCTTGCCTATATAAATATATATATTGGCGTCGCCGGGCCTTATCTTGCCGGCGCGGTTGAAATAGGCAAGCGCGGTGTCGTAATCGCTGAGCGCCATCGAGGACTTCCCGTAGAGGAGGAGCCCCTCGAAGTTGTTCGGCGAGGATTGAAAGAGGGTCTGGAGAATCGATTTCACCTTCTCGTAGTTTCCCATCTCGAAGTTGAGCCGGGCCGACAGGATCAGACCCTCCGTGGAGTCGTCGGCGCTCTCCGCCCCCTTGCCGTAGGCGACAAGAGCCTCGTCGTTCAGCCCCTGGCTCTTCAGGAGGTCCCCGATCTTGATGTAGACCTCGGTGTAGTCGGGTTTAAGGTCTATCGCCCTGTTGTAGGCGGTAAGCGCCTCGTCGTAATCTTTGTTCTTCGAGTACGCCTCCCCCAGGTAGAAGTAGCTGATAAAGGATTTGGAGTCGACACCCACGGCCCTCTTAAGGGCGTCTATCGCCTCGGGATACCTCCCGGTTTCGAGATAGGACTTGCCGAGGTTGAAATATCCCTGAAAGAAGGAGGGATCGACCCTTACCGCCTCCCTGAAGGCGGTTATAGCCTCTTCGTTTTCGCCCATCTTCAGATAGACGTTCCCCAGCTTGTTCTTCGGATTCGGATTCGTGGGGTAGAGGCCCTGGGCATCCTTGTATTTTTTTATGGCTTCGTCATACTGCCCGTTTTCGAGGTAGAAATCCCCCCGGCTCATAGATTCGGTGTACTCCCTCTCCTTTTTGTCTATCCCCTCGTCCTCCTGGAAGGCGAAGAGGGGTGTCGAGAGGAGAAGGAGCCAGATCGCTATCGTCAAAATTATTGAAGACCTTTTCATTTTTCAGTCCTGTTATCTAAAAATCGCACATCATGGGGAAGTCGACCCAGCCCAGCTTCCCGCCGTCCCCGTATCCCGCCGCCGACTCCCTCATTATAGAGAAGTAGGCGGAGAGGATCCCCTCTTTTCTCATCCTCGGGATCGCCGCCTCGAAGAACGCGTTTACTTCGCCCCTCCTGGCCGCCTCGGAAACAAAGACGCAGGAGCAGCCCCCGTGTTTATAGGAGGCGAATAGCTCCATGGTGAAAAAATCAACTCCCCGCATTCCGTTAGCCCCCGAGCCGAAGACGAAAATCAGGGGGGAGCGCTCCCCCCACCAGGGGCGGGAGTCGGCGTCGTTGACCGCCGGGTTGTTGATTGCCGTGTCGTTGATTGCCGTGTCGTTGATTGCCGTGTCGCTGATTGCCGTGTCGTTGATTGCTATTACGGCCTCGCTCTCCGCGGGGATTTCACCGCCCCCGCCCACCACTTCGTAAAAGAGCCACCTAACACCGACGGGGGAGAATCTACCCTCTCCCACAACCGCAAGATAATCGAGGGTGGATATTTTATTTTCGGCGGCTCCCCCGGCGGTCGAGGCCGCCGCAAAAAGGGAGGGGGCAAAAAATATATCGTAATCCTCGACAAGAAACGTAAAGCCGTCCTCGCCCCGATAGTCGCCGAGGGCCTGAAACGGCAGGGAGCCGAGGGCGATTCCGGGGGATACGCCGATCCTTTTGACGCCCGGATATTCGCTCAAGACGGGCGCGATCAGGGCGGCGTAGAGCCGCCTCGACGTCTCCTCGAACGAGGGGGCGAGGAGACCGGGCGACTTATCATCTCCGTCGACGGGGGCGGCCTCGTCCGCAACAGCGTCCCCGGAGAGGAAGGCTACCATCCGGTTGGACAGGACAATCATCTCGGGGCCGGCACCGAGATTTATTATATTCAAGTCGTTTTTGGAGGTAACGAGGGCAAATGCGTCATCCCGCCCCATGAAATATTGAACAAAGATGGAGTCATCGCCGATTTCCCTCGCGAGCCGCTTCGGCTCCCTCACCTTCATCCCGAGGAGGGTTGCGAGGCCGGGGCTCTCCTTGACGATCGTCTTTTTTGCCTCCAGGCAGGACCTCTTCAGCTCCTCCCTCCTCCCCATCAGGATTTTAGCGGAGGACTCGGAGTAGCGGTTACTTTCGGTTGAGAGCATCAATCTCTCCACGGCGAGGGAGTCCCCGATATTATTTCTCCAGAGAGAGAGGAGCTTTTTTCGCCCCTCGTCAAAGAGGCGGTCAGACGCGTACAGCCTCTCGGCAGACCATATCGACTGATAGAATAATAGGGCGGAGAAAGCGGCCTCCTCTTCGCCGAGCTCCTTAGAGAGCGATATTATATCCGTCAACACTTCAGAAAGGGTATCGAGATCGAGCGTCTCTATTGGGAGATAGATTCCGCCGAATTTCGTTGTCATCGCATCCGCGGAGTGTTTGAAGACCTCGGTGAGCGAAAGAAGCGCCTCCTTTTTTTTGCCGGCGCCTATCTGAGCGAGCCCCAGCGCCCGGTGGGCGGAGGCCGTCAGGACGGGCGAGCCGATCGAGTTTGCAAGCTCCAACGCCTTTAGGACCGAGGATATAGCGCCGTCGTAATCCTTGCCGGTGGCCAATATACGCGAAAGCTCGATATCGGCCATCGCCTCCCCTGCTTTCCACTTCGCCTTTGAGGCTGTGGCCTTGGCCTCCTCCGCGTATATCTTAGCCCCCTCCGGCTCCCCCGTTTCCCTCATCGCCCGACCCAACAGAATGAGGGCAACAACCCTCGACTCGTCGTCCTTCAACGCCTCGGAGATCTTTTTAACCAGCTTTATCTCCTCGACGGCCCCGGAAGCGTCCCCCGTCGATACCTTCATTACGCTCAACGTTATGAGGGCCTCGTTAAGCCTCTTGAGGTCGCCGAGCTTCTCAAAGACGTCGGCGGCCCGGTCGACCTCGGTTATTCCTTTATCCAGGTTACCGAGGAGGTAATCCGCCCTGCCTATCAAAAGGAGCGCCTCCCCCGAAAGCGCCCCCGGCACCTTGCCAGGGGCTGCCCTCGATGAAATATCGAGGGCGGAAGAGGCTGTCTCCATCGCCCTCAGGCACTCTCCAGTCAGAAGATAGAGTCTCGCCGTCTCCAGAAGCGCCCTTACCCGATGCTCGTCCATTCCAAGGGTCTCCGAGAGCTCGACCGCCCCCTTGAGGTCGGCCATTGCCCCCGATATGTCCCCCACGGCTAGCCTTGCCCTGCCGATGGAAAGGAGGGCGTTGAAGACCCCCTTGTCATACCCCGCCTTTTCGTAGAGCTCCTTCGCCTCGATGAAGGCCTCTATCCCCTTTACGTGATCCCTTACGATGTTGGACGCCACCTCTCCCTGGATGAAGATCTCGTCTCCCCTTGACCTGAAGCCCTCCTTCTCGCCCGTTGTCGGCGGGGCGGGGCCCTTCGGCATCGGTTTCAGCTTCCTGACGTTTTCTAAATATTGATCGAGAAGGGCCGAGTTGAGGGTCACCTCCGCCTTTATAATTTCGTATTTGGCGGCGGGAAGGTAGGTGGAAGAGACTATCTTAGTCTTTAGGACAAACTTCTCCGGGCTTGATAGGATTACGGAATCGATCCCCTCCTCCAGCCATTCGAACTCGTCGTTTTCCAGCTCTTTGATGAGATATATTAAAATTGCGTTTTTTACGGCCGATTCCTCGATCGCTTTCTCGCCGATCGACTCCTCTCCCGCTTCGCCCGCCTTGCCCTTCGGCCCTTTTACGCCCGGGGGTACTTTTGAGTCCACCACAGCCTTCGGTCCCTGACCCGTTGAGATGACAAGGACTCCGCCCTCTGTCCCCTCCATCTCTGCCAATACGGGAGAACAACAAAAAGCGATGAGGAGAATTGGGACGAGGAGATATGCTGTTTTTTTCAAGATCATTCTCGAAAAGAGATTAGGCAATCTTACCTATAAAAAAATGACTCCATTTGAAGCGGGCTTTTTCTCTGCAACTTTCGGGGATTCCCTCTACAGGTTACTATTTTCAAAGGGGTTGTTGAATGTCAAAAACGATCCCACAAACCGCCAAACCACGCAAACCACGCTCTTTCGACTCAACGTTCAGTGAACCTAATGGCAAGCCGAAGAAAAACAAGTCCGGGGCCCTTAAAGTCCCAGGTCGTCCGAGATCCCGCCCATGGCGGAGAGGCTGATCTCGACAAACTCGGGAAGGGGTATATTTATCTCTTCACAGAACATTATCCCCTCCCTGCTGACGGACCTGGCAAAGTGTTTCTCCTTCATCCTCTTCGTGACCGACTTCGTTTTGACGGAGGCGATCTTCTTGTCCGGCATTACCAATGCCGTGGCGACTATCAGGCCGGTGATATTTTCGGCGCAGGTTATTGCGAAGTGGAAGTCCGTTGACCTCGATATCCCGAGCATCTCCGCGTTATGGCTCTTGATCGCGTCGATGATCTCGGGGCTCACCCCCTTTTCCGCCAATATCTCCTCGGTTATGAGGGTGTGCCTCTCGGGCGTCTCTTTCGTCTCGTTGTAGTCGAGGTCGTGGAGGAGGCCGGCGATCCCCCATGTATCCGGGTCCGCCCCCATCTTTTCCGCGAGGGCCCGCATGATCGCCTCGGTGGCGAGACAGTGCTTAACCAGCGCCTCGTTTTCGAGCCGCGATTTCACAAGATCAAGGGCATCTTCCCTTGATATGCCGATAACCGCCATCTTGTCGGTACCTTTCTTTTTTCTTTTCCGTTATTGCTTCCTAACCGCAAAATATTTGACCGTCATTTAAAGATCGCTGCCCTACAACACCAATCCCCTTTCTCCCAACCCCCATCTCCTTTTTGTGACCCGCTTCAAACCACCGAGTCGTTCGCTCTAAAAAAGCGTTTTATTCGCTATCCCCCACAATCCCCCGACCTGCCCCGACCTCCACCGATAAGGAGCGATCTCTTCTTTTCCGGATGCCCGATTCCACAGCCCCGCGTATTGCTGAAATACCGTCACCGCCCACCGCCATCTTAACCAAACACGGTTCTTCAGTTACCCGGACGAGGGAAAACACTTATTGCCGTCCCCCCTGTTATTACTGCCCCCAATATCTGATCATTCCTTCCCCCTCTGCCGGATTATCCCCCTCCCTGCCGTACTATTCCTGCCCCCCCCCCGCCGGACTATTTCCACCACTTCTCTTTTTCCTTCTTCTCCCGCTTTTCCATCAACATCTTTTCATCGCAGTAATTATCGTCCAGATCGCAGGCCTTGCCTTGATCGAGCTTCGCGTTCTTTTCGTCCCCAATCATCTTGTAGCAGCCGGCCCGCTCGTAGTAGGCCTGGGCGTCCGTGGGGGAAAATCCAATAACGAGGGAGAAATCGTCGAGGGCCTTATCCCAGTTGTGAAGTTTCTTGTAGCAGATTCCCCGCTGAAAATAGACGGCCAGGATGTTCGAGCTGGTCCTCTCGTCCCCCTCAAAGCCGAGCTTTATCACCTTCGTAAATCCCTCGATGGCTTGCTCATATTGACCCCTTTTGAAGTCTCTCAGGGCCTTGTCGTAGGTATCCGACGCATCCGAGGCAACGGCCGCGGTAAAGCCGGTTAAGATAAAGATCACAACGGCCGGTAGAAAAATTCGTTTCATGCAATGCACCTAAGTAAAAAGATTCAATAAAATTAAATACTTAACTCTACATTTGGTGGTTATCCACAAATCTATACACAACATGTGGATAAAATATTCCCCGAAAAACAACATAATCCGCCAAAGAGGTCATCAACTATGCTGGGAAGCCCTTTTCACCTCGGGAAATAGGGAAACGGAAATAGATATTTCCTCTCTTCATCAGCCTTATTAAACTCCCAAAACTCTTCAGGGGCTTATAGAATAATACTGTATCATATCTTTTTAGTCAAGCTTTTCTCCAACGTTTTCTCTTGACGATAAGCAATATTTATGTTATTTAAAATAGTTTAAGGGGCGGTTTTCCCCTATATCGAGCCCCTTTTACAGCATCATTCGGCAATCAAACGCCGTTTGAGGGATTTTTTTAAAGCTTTCCTAAAAAATGGAGGTAAAGATTAATGAAAAAGTTACTGGTAATTCTTTTAGCGGCGGCCGTTTCCGCAACCTTGTTTGTCGGGCTTACGGGTTGCGCTCCCGAGAAAAAACCGGTCGTCATCGGCATTTCGCAGATCGTTGAGCATCCGGCCCTTGATGCGGTCCGTAAAGGCTTTATCGACTACCTTAACGAGAACGGTTATAAAGAGGGTGAGAACGTAAAGTACGACGTCAACATCGCCCAGGGCGATATGAGCACGGCAAAGCTCATTGCGGACAAGCTCGTGGGAATGAATCCGAACCTCATCCTGACAATAGCGACCCCCACATCCCAGGTGATGGTGGAGGCGACAACCGAGATTCCAATCGTTTTCTCGGCCGTTACCGACCCCGTTGGAGCGGGCCTTGTGGCGAGCCTCGAGGGCGGCGGCAAGAACGTCACGGGGACTACAGACCTGTCGCCGGTCGACAGGCAGTTTGAGCTTATCAAAGAGGTAATTCCCGAGATAAAGAACCTCGGCTTCATTTATAACGCCGGCGAGGCCAACTCCCTGACGTCCCTGAAGCAGGCCAAGGAAGAGGCGGCCAAGCTCGGCTTCGAGGTCGTAGAGGCCACGGCATCCAACTCCGGCGAGGTGCTCTCGGCGGCCGAAAGCCTCGTGGGAAAGGTGGACGCAATCCACATCCCGACGGACAACACAGTTGTCTCGGCCTTTGAGTCGGTAACCAAGGTCTGCAAGGATAACGACATCCCGCTCTTCGCCGCGGACGTGGACTCGGTCCCCAGGGGAGCCGTGGCCGCCATCGCCATTGACTACTACAGGCTTGGAAAGCAGACCGGCAGGATGGCGATAGAGATATTAGAGGGGAAAGACCCCGGCACGATGCCCACCGAATCGCTCGAGGACCTGCTCCTCTATGTGAATCCCGGTGCAGCCGCCGAGATGGGAATAGAGCTTCCGAAGGCCCTGGTAGATAGGGCCGACAAGATCGTCGAGTAACGAATTGCGCCAGCTTTAAAAAGCGGGCCGTTTCCTTCGATACCTCTCAGACCGGTTGGCTTTGGTTAGTTGGTCGTTGGTTCTGAACAGTTGGGCAGATTAGTTGTTTTTGATCTGTTTTGTATGGCGAGTCGGTCGTATTGCGATCAGCTTGTATTTAGTTTTGATTAGTTTGTTTTAAGCTGCCCGGCCTTGATTGGCCGGACTTAACCGGCTGGCTTTGTTGAGCCGGGCATATTGGATCAGAGGCTCTTACCGATGCGCCCCGATTGACCAATTAAACGATTTCCGATTAATCTTGGTAAGGATATCAAATCCGATTGGTTGACGTAAAAAGGGGGACGGGGGATTTTAGGCGTAGTTTAAATATTTGGGGGTGGGGGGAAATCCCCCCCACCCTTTGCATTCACAAAAAGGGGGGCTATCAAAAATCATATGAGAGTGCCTTGAAAAATATAAATTGTCTATCCATTGTTTTTTATATGTTTCGGTATTTTCTTTTATCTGTTATATTAATTATACTTATATGTCCTACTATTTGGTATTTAGTCTAAGGATATGATTTGTCTCTATATGCGGTATTGGGAGCCCTCTCTCAGGGTCTTGTCTACGCCCTGATGGCGCTGGGCGTCTATCTAACATTTCGCGTCCTCGACTTCCCCGATCTCACCGTGGACGGGAGCCTTCCCTTAGGAGCCGCGGTTGCGGCGGTCATGATTACAAAGGGCCTGAACCCATTCTTTACCCTCCCCGTAGCCTTCGCCGCCGGTATGGCCGCCGGATTCGTCACCGCGTTTCTCTCCACGAAGCTGAAAATTCTGAACCTCCTCGCCTCTATCCTGACGATGATCGCCCTCTACTCCATAAACATCAGGATCATGGGCAAGCCGAACATCCCCTTCATCAATCAGATAACGATATTCGATCTCTTCCCCAGGGCAACAAAAATAATGAGCTTGCTTGGGGTGAACGAAAGATTTTTGGGAGTCGCCCTCTCGCTGACTATTTTCGCACTTATAGTGGTCGGCATAAAAATCATCCTCGATCTCTTTCTCCACACCGACCTCGGGCTTGCGCTGAGGGCCACCGGCGATAACGAGAATATGATCCGCGCCCAGGGGGTGAACACGCACATGACGATCATGCTGGGGGTCGCCCTCTCCAACGGGCTTGTGGCCCTCTGCGGGGCGCTGGTCGCCCAGGATCAGGGACTCGCCGACGTCACGATGGGGGTCGGGACCATCGTTGCGGGGCTTGCGTCCGTGATTATCGGGGAGGCCCTTCTCGGGGAGATGACGGTCTTCAGGGCCACCCTGGGCGTCGTAATAGGCTCCATCATTTACCGACTGGCAATCGCCTTTGCCCTCTCCCTCAGAATAGGCGGATTCGTGATCAGTCCCAGCGACCTGAAGCTGATAACGGCGATACTGGTAGTGTTCGCCCTGATGTTTCCGACCGTGAGAGAAAAGGTGAAGATAGGGGCCTTTAGGAGAGGGGGGGGGCGATAAATGATAAAGATCAGGGGATTGAGGAAGATCTTCAATATAGACAGCGTAAACGAAAACCTCGCCATAGACAAGGTCGATCTCAATATAAAGAAGTCCGACTTCATCACGGTGATAGGGTCTAACGGGGCTGGAAAGTCCACGCTGCTAAACCTGATCGCCGGCGTCTACCGCCCCGATTCCGGGAGGATCGTGATCGACGGGGTTGATGTCACCCCTTTGAAGGAATTCAGCAGGGCGGCCTTTATCGGCAGGGTCTTTCAAGATCCGATGATGGGGACCGCGGCCTCCATGACCATCGAGGAGAACTTCTCGATGGCCCTCTCCAGGGGGAGGATGAGGCTGCTCAAGATGGGGGTCACCAGGACGAAGCGGGATCTTTTTCGCTCACACCTCAAGCTCCTGGATCTGGGGCTGGAAAACCGCCTCAAGGATAAGGTGGGCCTCCTCTCCGGCGGCCAGCGCCAGTCGCTGACACTCCTTATGGCCACCCTTAACGAGCCGAAGGTGCTCCTTTTGGACGAGCATACCGCCGCCCTGGATCCGAAGACCGCCCAGCAGGTGATGGAGATCACCAAGATGATAGTCGAAAAGTACGGCCTTACGACCATCATGGTCACCCACAACATGACCCAGGCGCTGGCGATCGGGAACCGCCTTATCATGATGCACCAGGGGAATATAATCCTCGATGCGAAGGGGGCCGAGAGGGACAAGCTCACCGTGGACGCCCTTTTAAACGAGTTTCAAAAGGTCAGGGGAACCCTGAGAGACAAGTCGATGCTGTCCATAAACACCGATGCCCCTTAGGATTTTGTCCTTAGAATATTAATGAAATTGCCCGAAGACGTTTCGGTTAAATCCCCCTTGTGAACGCAAAGCGCGAATTGGGTTTACATATCCTTTTTTTAAAGCAACTTTTTTAAACTCATATTCAATATTGAACCGTTTTACAGATATTAGGAGATTCGGGGTAATCTCTCCCTTTTTCAAGGCGGCGGCGATTGCTGCAATAATCCTCCTGTCCCAAGGTTGCGGACACACCCCGCCCGGCTCCGGGGAGAGCTCCATCGGGCTTATGGTCCTCTGGAGATTCAAGACGAAGGGACCGATAAACTCCTCCCCGACTATATCGGGAAACGTCATCTATGTCGGCAGCGACGACGGCAGGCTCTACGCGGTCGATATGAAGAGTGGGCGGGAGGTGTGGCGCCATATGATGGGGGATCGGGTCCGCTCGGGCCCCAAAGTGTCCAAAGACAAGGTCTACGTTGGATGTGACGACAACAACCTCTACGCGATTGGGGCCCTTAACGGGAAGTTCGCCTGGCGCTTCGAGACGGAGGGGATGGTCAGGTCGTCGCCGGCCGTCTGGGGCGGGGCGGTCTACTTCGGGAGCTGCGACGGCAACCTCTACGCAGCCGACTCGAATACGGGAGAGGAGATCTGGCGGCTGAACGTCGGCGGCGGACTTGAATCGGACCCCAAGATCAACCTCGGCCTCGTCTATGCGGGAAACACGAAGGGCGATATGATCGCCGTCGACGGCGGAACGAAAAAGATGTCGTGGCGGTTCGATGCTGGAAGAAAGGCCGTTTCATCCCCGGCCCTCTCCGTGGGAGCCGTCGGAGCGTCGATCTACTTCGGGACGGAGGGGGGTTATCTCTACGCCCTTAACGCAAGATGGGGAAAGGAAAGGTGGCGGTTCAACGTGGGGGGCAAGGTGCTCATGGCCCCTGGGATGGTTAACGGCGTGGTTTACGTAGCCGGAACCAACGGAAAGCTCTACGCCGTAAGGGAAAGAAGCGGAAAAGAGATATGGAGCGTGAAGGTTCCCGGGAGAATCCAGACATCGCCCGTCGTGGGCGGCGGGATAGTCTACGTGGGAAGCTCCGAGGGGAGCCTCGTCGCCCTGGAGGCGCCGACCGGAAAGGAGATATGGCGCTACAGAACCGGGGGCTACATCAGCTCCACGCCCGTGGTCAGGGAGGGGGTCGTCTACTTCGGCAGCGGGGACGGTTGTCTCTACGCCGTTAAGTGAGGGGCCGGTGAAGTACGATGAGACGGGCCGGATAAGATTGCTTGGAGAACCGCCCAATTGACACCGCGGGAAGACAGCGAAAAACCTCAAAATATTTATTTGGTATCAATCCGGCAATACAGAAAAAATAAGGTTAAATGGCAAAGAAGGATAAGAACACAAAAATCTGCTATGTCTGTCAATCCTGCGGACAGGTGCTTCCGAAGTGGGCGGGCAAATGCCCCGGTTGCGGCGAGTGGAACACCATAGTCGAGGAGGTCGTCTCCCCAAGACCCAGGGGATCGGAAAGCGGGATGGGAACACGCGCGGGGGGGAAAAAGACCCTCTACCTCTCCGCCGTAGACATCGGGGATGTTGAGAGGCTCGATGTTAAGATCGGGGAGCTGAACGGCGTCCTCGGCGGCGGATTAGTAAAAGGCTCCGTGGTCCTCGTCGGGGGAGACCCGGGGGTCGGCAAGACGACCCTCCTCATGCAGATGCTCGGTAACCTCGCGAAGGCGGGCGTCAAATCCCTCTACGTGACCGGAGAGGAGTCTTCCGCCCAGCTCAAGATGCGGGGGGCGAGGCTCGGGGTCGATGAGAAGAGTTTTTTGGTACTCTTTTCCACAAACCTCGAGGAAATACTGGACGCCATTTCAGACCTCACACCAATGGTCGTAGTTGTCGACTCGATCCAGACGACCTCGACCGACCTTGTGGAGTCGACCCCCGGAAGCGTGAGCCAGCTGAGGACTGTGGCCCACCTCCTTACATCGATGGCAAAGGAGCAGGGGATCGCCGTGCTCCTCGTAGGGCACATCACGAAGGATGGCTCCATCGCCGGCCCGAAGGTCCTGGAGCACCTCGTGGATACGGTCCTTTATTTCGAGGGGGGGGCTGAATATCCCTACAGAATTCTAAAGGCCCACAAGAACCGCTTCGGCCCGACGGACGAGGTGGGCGTCTTCGAGATGAGGGAGGGGGGGCTTTTCGAGGTTGCCGATCCGACCGGCTTTTTCCTCTCGGAGAGGGTGGAGTCCGAGCCAGGGTCCGCGGTGACCTCGGCATTGGAGGGAACAAGAACCCTTCTCGTGGAGGTTCAGTCCCTCGTGACCCCGAGCCCCCTCGCCGTCCCCAGGCGCACCTCGATGGGGATAGACTACAACAGGGTAAACATCATGGCGGCGATCATAGAGAAGAAGGGGAGAATCGAGCTATCAAATCACGACATATTCGTCAACGTGGCGGGGGGAATAAAGATTAACGAGCCGGCCTTGGACGCCGCCCTCGCGGCCTCCCTCGTTTCGAGCTACCTCGACGTCGCCGTTCCGGCGGATACAGTGGTATTTGGGGAGGTGGGACTTTCGGGAGAGGTGAGGGGGGTTTCCCAGGGGGGAAAGAGGATCTCGGAGGCCAAAAAGCTGGGATTTACGAGGGCCGTGGTTCCGAAGAGGAACGCCGGTGAGCCTGAGGTGCCTTCCGGCATCGAGGTTCACGGGATAAAAAGTATCGGAGAGCTTATCGAAGCTCTCTTTAAAAAGGGGGGAGAGGGGGGCGGGAAGAGAAACTGTCAATAAAAAAAGGATTAATTTGACCAAAATTCATCAGGATCTATGTTAAATGTACGTATTATTGAATCGATTACTTTAATACTATATTCTGTATTTTCACCACGATATTTAATGGGAGTTTGCGGTCCTTGAATTTTTCCTTTAAATCCCCGATCTATAAAAAGTAAACACTCGCTTCCTTTCCCTCGACTTTTATCTTCAATAACACCAAATTTTTTTAGCCTTTTTAATAATTCGCGATGCTTAAGCCTTTTTTTACGCAAAACAGCATTCCACTTCTCTCAAAGGAATAGGTTTAATTCTATGATCCTCCTTGTTTAGTGAAATAGCTATTTTTCTCACATCGCAATTTTGATTTTGAGATTGAAGATATTTTTCCCATTCTTCCGGCGGGGCCATCTTAAAAATATAGCCTACATTATCATTTTCGATTGCACAGATTATATGAAATTTGATAAGATCGATAATATCTTCTTTAACAGAATCTTCGCTATCATTAGTTGTCACAATATCCATTTGCAAACAATGGGCAACCCATTCACCATCTTCTTCATATATCAAGATATTAAGTTTAATTGGTGTGGCTCTGTGGAAAAGGGTCTTAAGAAAAGATAACATTATAATCCTCCATAATCTATGTTATCCTTTTTGTAACTTTTATATTATCTGTTGAGCTTGACAAGTTGTCAAGCATTTTAATGCATGTACAATACGACATATTGTACATTATTTACAAGGTGCTAAATATATTGTGAACTTTAAATTAATTATGTAATATAGTACCACATGCTATGACAATTTACAAGTTTTATAAGAAAGTACTTTTAGTCTTGATGTGGTAAATGTATAAAAATATATTTTTGTTTTCTCCACTTTCTGTGATTTATGCACATTTTAAATGCGCCTATAATTTTTAAATTGAAGATTTAATCCCACTACTACTAACTGGTAAGTTCCGTTTTGTAAAAATCAGAGCCCGACTCAAATCACAGATTTGATTGCAGCTTTCGCCCCTGAACGGATTTCCCGTGCGGGGCAAGCCGCCCCCTCCTTCGAAGCTTAAAGATTCAATTCGCCTACGCGGCTCCAACTACGATATTAATCACCATATTAATCGCAATTACGGCAGATGCTTTTGAGGGGCGGCACTGATAGATATTTTTCGAGGGGGATAGACAAATCGTCCAGAGCCGAACAATCTTCCTATCTCCTGTTCTTGAAGGCCTTCATCTTCTGGAGCCTCTCATCCGTCTTGAAGAGCTCCATAAAATCCTCCCTCTCCCTGTATGCGGCCTCGTCGTAGCGCAGCTCCATTATATCGGTGAAGTGGACCTTGATGCTCTTTAAGGTTTCGGTCGATTTTTCAAGGAGCTTGTTTGCTATCTTCCTGGACTCTTTCAAGGCCTCCCCCTTCCCCACCATCTTGGAGATCATCCCCCAGTCGGCCACCTCCTTTGCCGAAAATATCTCTCCGGTAAGGGCCATGTATTTGGCCCTGTTCATCCCGGTGTGACGCCACACCCGAACGATCCCGGGCATGAAGGAGAAATTCACCTCCGGTTGTCCGAAGCGGGCCTCCCTCGATGAAACGAGGATGTCGCAGGATAGAGCCGTATCCAGCCCAACGCCCAGGCAGTAGCCCTCCACTGCGGCAATGGTGATCTTCCTCGATTTGTAGGTGGACTCCAGCACCTTTGAGAGAGCCCTCAAGAGCCTCAACCCCTCGGCCTCTTCGATATCGGCCATGTCGATGACGTCAAGGCCGGAAGAGAAGTTTCCACCGGCGCCGGTCAAGATGACCACCCTCACCTCTTTCATTGCGGTAAGGGTATCCACAAGTTTTGCCGACTCGTTTATAATAACCTGCCCGAACGCGTTGAGCCTGCGAGGTCGATTCAAGGTTACCACCGCCAGCCTCCCCTCGATATCGACCTTTAACTCCTTGTACTTTTCCATTTTACCCCCCCGAATAATATTAAACTAAAGATATATAAACAATGATCCTGCCTCAAAAAGGGATTAAATCGACTTAAAATCTCTAAAGCCCCTAAAGCTTAATCACCACCGTGTCCGCTATCATGTCGTGCCACCCCTGACGCTCTCTGTCTATGATAATCCAGAAGAACCCGAAGAACAGAAGAACAAACGAAATAATATAGCCTAAGAACCTCACCGTGGAAATCAGGGGGCCTACCTTCCCGCCGTCCGTCCTCACCACTTGAATCCCCATTATCATCTTTCCTATGGTCTGTCCGAAAACGGCGTGCATGACAATAAAATAAAGGGGCGGGATTGCGGCCACCACGCCTATTGTAGTCTTTATGTAAGGAATCGCCTGCCTGACAATATCGATCCCCTTGCTGCTGAGCACCGTCTCCACGAGATTGGTGCTCTTCCCGATAAAGAGCCCCGCCCCCGAGATCATGGCGCCGATGAACATCAGGAGGAAGAATAAATCCAAGGCCATGGCAAAGGACCTGCTGAAAAAACCGGCCCTCTTGAAATCGTCCACGTCCTTTCTAAGCCTAACCAGGCCGTCCCTGGCGGACAGGATGACCCCCTTTTTCTTTGTTTTACGGCCGGGAAAGAACACCCTTACCCTGACCGGCCCCTTGACAGGCTGTCCCTCCCCCGGCTTGAAGGAATAACCGCACCTGATACAGATCAAGGTATCGGTCCTGTTTATAAAACTGCACCTGGGACACTTCATATTCCCTTGAGATCTCCCCATTCGTACTGGACAATTGCCGAGGCAATTCCGGGGGCGGTCTCCGCCCGGAGAATCCTAGTCCCGAGACCCACCACCCGAAAACCGGAACTTAAAGCGCTCTCGATCTCCTCTCTTGAAAACCCGCCCTCCGGACCCGTAAAGAGGCTCACCACCTCCGGGGGATTTTTCCCCCTCGACTCCCCGCTTGGGAATCCCCTCCACTTCACCTCACCCTCCCCCTCATAGAAGATCAGCCTCTCGCCCTCGGCCTTATCGATTGCGGAATAAAAACTCACCGGCTGAAATACCTCCGGGACCACCCTTCGCATCGATAGCCTCGACTGCTCCCTGGATATCTTTTTGAGCCGTAAAAGTTTCGAGTCGCTCAAGCCTTTTGGAACCGTCCTCGATGATATAAATGGCGTGATGGAGACGACGCCGAGCTCCACTCCGTCCGTCACCACCCGCTCCATCTTCCTCCCCTTCAAAAGTCCCACGTAGAGGCGAACCGAAAGGGGCGACTCCCCGTGATCGGGAAGCTTCTCGACGATGCCAAGCTCGACCGCGTCCGCATAAATCCCCTCTATCACAGCGGAAAACTCGTTCCCTTCGCCGTCGACGACCCTGACGCCCCCCCCCTTACCGAGCCGAAGAACATCCACGAGATAATGCCGCTCCTCCCTCTTAACACTTATCCTCTGGCCCTCCTTCACACTCTCTTTGATTATGAGCCTCGTCATCTCTCCCCTCACACCATCGCTTTTATATCGACTTCCTCTGTATCCAAAAGCTCGTAGATCCTGACCGGCCTCTCCTTTCCCCTCACGTGAACTTCCCCGAGGTCCCTGACCTTCAGGTCTCGGGATCTCCCGTAGGTAAACTCGCTGATAATTATCGTCGTCTTGAACTCCTTGTTCAAACCCTCCAGGCGGGAGGCGAGGTTTACGTGGTCCCCGATTACGGTGTAGTCTATCCTGAGCTCGGAGCCTATGTTTCCTACCACGACCTCCCCGGTGTTTACGCCTACACCTATCTGCATCTTCGGAAGACCCTCCTCCGTGAACTTCTTGTTCACTTTGTCAAGCTCCCTTACCATCGCAAGGGCGCAGCGGCACGCGCTCATGGCGTGATCCGGGTCGTCCTTCGGGGCGCCGAAAAAGGCCATGATGGCGTCCCCGATATATTTATCGAGCGTCCCCCCAAATCGAAACACCACTTCGACCATGGCGCCGAGATAGCGGTTCAGGCGCCTAACCACCTCTTCGGGGGGAAGGTCCTCGCTCATCGAGGTGAAGCCTCTGATGTCCGAAAACAGCACCGATATCTCCTTCCTCTCGCCGACGTCCACCTTCAGGTCGTCGATGTTCTTGCTTATCTCGTCGGCCACCTGATGGGAGACGTATTTCGAGAAGGCGTCCTTGAACCTCCTCTTCGCCCTCCCCTCGGTGACGTAGTTTACAACAAGGGAGACGACAAAGGAGAGGAGAATCGCCCCCGAAGGGGCAAGATAGTCGAGCATCACCCTCTGGGCGTAAAATAGACACGCCGCTATGGCCGTAAAGGCCGAAAATATAACGAAAAATGAGATTATCCCCCTTGTGGCGCTTCCCACCCGAAGGGATATCGAGGCGGTCAGAAACGCCAGGAGAAAGATAAGTAGGGCCGTCGTCTCTTTCGGGACGTGCCTTACGTAGGAACCGTTGACGATATTGTCGATGACCGTGGCGTTAAGCTCCACCCCAGGGTAGACCGGGGAGAAGGGGGTCGCCCGAAGGTCGTAGAGGGATATCGCCGTAACCCCGATCAGAACCACCTTCCCGGAGAACTCCGTAGGTAGGACAGCCGGCTTCTTCCCGTCTCTGATCGCCAGGATCGATTCGAGGATATCCCCGATTTGATAATACTTATAAGTCATGTAGGGCCCGTGCCAGTTTATCATCATCCTGCCGTCCTTGAGAAGCGGGATACCGATTCGATCGGCATTAAGAACCCTGTCTTTTCCTATCTCTATATCCGTCTTGAAGGGATCAACGCCCATGACCTTCATCGCCGAGAGAAGGGCCAGGGATGGGTAGTAATCCCCCCCGTATTTGAAAATCGGGTACGTCCCCCTGGAGGGGCCGTCCGGGTCGGCGACGAAGTTCGTCGCGCCCACGCCGGAAGACATTGTCAGAAGCGCAAGGTAGGGAAGCGTAACCGAAGTGTAGTCGGTAAACTCTATTCCACTCTTGTTGTCAAGTTCAAGCGAACGGTTCTCCTTCAGATAGAGTCTCTGAACCATCGACTCGTAATCCTCGGCGATTCCCGACCGCCCTGGCCTGAAGACAAGCGAGGTGACGACGTTTCCAGACTTCCTCACGGACTCCGAGAGGGCCTCGTCGGACGCCCGGTTTTTGATATCCGGCTCCGGGAAGATAATGTCGAATACAACGGTGTCTGCACCGCCGGTCTTTAAAAAATCCACCACCGCACCGAAGACCTCCCTGGGCCACGGCCACGTGCCGAGGTTGTCACGATAGAAATTCAGGCTCTCCTCGTCCACGGCGATGATCACTATGTCAGGGTCCCGATTATTCTCATCGGAAAAGAGCCTGAAGCGGATGTCGCCGGTCTTGTTTTCAAAGGTCTTCAGAAAGTCCGGGAAGTAAAAGAGAAATATAAAAAGGGAAACGGAAATAGCGACGGCGACGCCAATAACATTTTTATAAAGGGAAGGATGTGTTTTTCTGAAGGATTTCATAACAATATTATTATCAATAAATCGCCGAGGTATCAATACTTTTTATCGCTAAAATGCACAATTCTATTTGATATTCAAATCCTTGACACCGCCGTCTAAATGGAGTAGTATTCCAAAACGATTAAATTAAACAATGCCGGCAAAAAGAGCGGTGCGGGCAAATCATCTCGGGCCCTACCCTATTTTAGAACGATTAAAGGATCATCATGTTAAATAAATTGGAAGTCGAAGAGAGCTTTTTGACTCAAGATGTGAAGAGGGAAAAACTCATTTTCACCGCTATTTTCCTCCTTGCCCTGGGCTTAAGGATTCTCTTTCTGTTTAGAATCCAGGTTATAGCCCCGGACAGCCCCAATTACATTTATTTGACCAACGATCTTATAGAGAAGGGATTCGTGAATTTCTTCAGCCATGGATTCGCCAACATATTTACCATCTACCCGATCTTTATCTGCTTAATGAACTTCCTCGTTAAGGACATCCTTTTATCCGCAGAGCTTGTCTCGTTGATCTTCGGAACGGCCGTAATATTTCCCCTGTATTTTATCGCCAGAAAACTGGTCGGTGTAAGGGCCGGGCTGGTTACGGCATTCTTCTTTGCGACTCACCTCTATCTCATCCGCTACTCCGGGGAGGTTTTGAAGGACTCGACCCTCTTCTTTTTCTCCGTCGCCTCCCTGTATTTCGCCTTTGCCGGCACATGGAAAAGGAGCTACCTCCTTTTTTTTATCGCCGGCGTATTCTCGTGGATTACGGTTTTCGTGAGGCTTTACGGTATCGTCCTCATCTTCGCAATCCCCTTCGCCTATCTGGTCTCTGCGATAAAGGATAAGAGGAGCATAAAGGAGATACTTATCAATCTCCTTATATTCCTTGTCCCGATTCCCTTGGTTGGCTACGCCATTTTCGTAATCTTCGTCGGCCCGGAAAAGGAGTTTGTAATCGGGAGCTTTATGCGATTTGTAACGGGTCTCAGCTTCACCAACAACAAGGTCTACGCCGATAACCTCATCAACAACATTCCAAAGGGAGTCGGCGACGAGTACGTGGAGCTGATAACAAGCCATTTTTTCCTCGTGGCAACGGTGGAGTTTATCAATGTGCTAGCCACAACGTTTACGGGCTTTCTCTTTTTCTTTTTTGTCGTGGGTATCTATCTCGACAGAAAAAATATACTCAAGGATGGATCCCGGCTCTTTCTCCTCTCGTTTTCACTGCCCTTTTTTCTTTTCGACTACGGAATAATAATAACTCACTGCTTCCTATCGAAACGCCAGCTCATTCCGCTGATCATTATCCTTTTCCCATGGTCCGCCGTCTCATTTACGCTCGGGTTTTGGTGGATAAAAGACAAGATGTCGGTCTCCACCAAGGGGCTGTTGAGATGGCTCTCACGAGTGGTAATTCCGGCGATCTTCATCATCTGGATAGTCTCGATATCTCTTTACAACATGAAGCCTTACAGGGCCAAGAACGTTTACCAGAAGGAGTCCGGAAAATATATATACGAGATGGTGGGAGAGGAGAGCGTGATCCTCGCCCAAAAGTACGACTCCATTGTAGTCTATTACGCCGAAGGGAATGGAGTATATTATCACAGCCCCCTAGAGGTCAGAAAAAAGTTGGACAGATTCAATCCTGATTTCGTCCTCTGGAACACACACCTCGATCCCCTCCCAGACGTTTTTGGGGTCTTGGAGGAAGAGGGACTTATAGAGCTTGACAGGACATTTTTAAACAACAGAGACGAATATGTATACATCTACAGGGTGAAGAAGTAGCGTACTCTTTTCCCCCTTCGTTTGCCGCAGAACAGGTTCAATGAGTACTCCCGCCGGAGCCCTTCAGGGATGATCTTGCTTCATATATCGTGGATCAAAATAATTTGATTTCTCCATCGATATTGGTTATCATATTGACATTCCGTTAATAAAAAAGTCAGAGAAATGAAAAGGTTTCATGTCCTTCTCTCCGTCCTGATTCCCCTAATATTTATAGTATTTTTATATAGTATAAATTTTGAATTCATATCCATACTCGAACTCAAGCTGACGGACCTCGTTCAGCGCTCTTCCCCGCAAAGAGAAAATACGGTCCCGATTGTAATCGTCGCCGTGGACGACAAAAGCATCGAGGAGGTGGGGCGATGGCCCTGGCCCAGGGACGATATGGCCAAGCTGATCAGAAATATCTCCAAGTCATCGCCCAAGGTTATCGGCGTAGACATAATCTTTTCGGAAGGGACAAAAACGATGGCCGATTCCCTTAAGGAAGAGATAAAAAGATCTTTCCACTCGTTCTTCGGAATAGAAAAGGAGAATATCGACAGCTTTTTCAACCTCTTTCTCAGAGGATCGGAAAAAGTCCATCCGGAAGACGACGCCCTGGGTGAAGCGGTCGGCCGGGCTGGAAACGTGATCCTGGGCTACCACTTCATAACAAGCGAGGGGGACATCACCAAAATAGAGGGAAAAGCGGAAAAGGGAACTCCGATACTTCCCCGACCCTTCGGCGTCGTTAAGGGAAAAACCGAGTACCTCAAAAAGATCACGGCTTACGATGTTCTGGAAGACATCCCCGCCGTATCGAAAAACGCCCTTTCCGGGGGATTTTTCAACGTGATCATGGACGCCGACGGGACGGTAAGGAGGATCCCCGCGGCGTTTTACTACAACGGCGATTTCTACCCCTCCCTGTCCCTCGAGCTTGCAAGGAGCTATCTGGATCTGCCCTACTCCGCCCTTTTCGTCTCCGACTACGGGATCGACGGGGTAAAGCTGGGAAAGAGTTTCGTTCCGACCGACGACAACGGGTTCATCCGGCTGAAATATCTGGGCCCCGAGAGGACTTTTCCCTACGTCTCCGCCTCTGATGTCATCAAGGGGAAGGCGGACATGTCCATTTTCAAGGACGCCGTTGTGCTGATCGGTGTGAGCGCGGTGGGTCTGGGCGATGTCAAGGTAACCCCGATGGGGAATATCTACCCCGGCGTGGAGATACACGCCACGGCCGTGGAAAATATCGTCACGGGAAACGTATTCTTCGCTCCCGGATGGATCAAGGTCACAGACATCTTTCTGATTATCGTCCTGGGCGTCGCCTTCGGTATCTTCCTCTCGAGAATCGGCCCGTTTTTGGGGATGACCACAACGGCTGCCGCGGTCTTCGGATACATTTTCCTTTTTAGATACCTCTTTCTCGAAAAGAACGTGGCCATCACGATGATCTACCCGGCGGCGACATTGCTGACCATGTACATCTCGGTGACCACAACGAAGTACTTCGCCGAGACCAAGAGGAAGCGTTTCATTCAAAGGGCTTTTTCCCACTACCTCTCCCCCTTCGTCATCGAGCAGCTGATCAAGAATCCCGAAAAACTCACCCTTGGGGGCGAAAAGAAGGAGCTTACGGTGATGTTCACCGACCTCGCAGGATTTTCGATGGTGTCCGAGAGATTTACCCCCGAGGACGTCGTGGGGCTTTTGAACGAGTTTTTCACCTCCATGACCGATATAATACTGGCCCACAACGGTACGGTGGACAAGTTCGAGGGGGACGCGATAATGGCCTTTTTCGGGGCGCCGGTTGGGACCCCTGACCACGCCCTCCAGGCCGTCAGGGCGGCCTACGAGATGCAGCTGAAATTGAAAGAACTGTGGGCAAAATGGAGGGAGGAAGACAAGCCCGCAATGCTGATGAGGATCGGTATAAACACCGGGCCTATGGTCGTAGGAAACATGGGCTCCGTCCACAAGATGAACTACACCGTGATGGGCGATTCCGTAAACGTGGCGGCGAGGCTCGAAACGGCGGGAAAGATCTACGGCAGCGAAATTTTGATAGGGGGCGAGACAAAAAGGGCCGTTGAGGGGGAGTTCACGGTAAGGGAGCTCGACCTGGCTAGGGTCCATGGAAGGGAAACGGCGGTTAAAATCTACGAGGTCATGGGGAAAAGCGATGAGATGGACGAGACGGGCCTGAAAGCGCTCCGCCTCTTTAAAGAGGCGAGGGAGCTTTATGTAAAACGCGATTTTGAGGGCGCCAAAAGGGTATTTGAAGAGATAATCGAGATAGACCCGGACGACAGGCCGTCGAGGCTATACATCGAGCGGTGCGGGAGATTTATTGTGACTCCTCCCGACGACTCGTGGGAGGGAATATCCGAATTGACCGTCAAGTAGAGTGTTTTTCATGAATCAAGGAGGTTCAAAGATGAAAGGTAAAAAAATTGTCGTCTCATCACTCGTTTCGATCCTTTTTGCTGCGCTCATCGCAGCCCCGGCAATCTCCGCGGGGGAGGAGTTAAGCGGGACGATAATCGATGTCAAAAGGGATTGTTTTGTAACGGAGAAGGGGACCGACAACTGGATTAATGCCATAAAAGGGATGGCCGTAAGCGGCGGCGTCCGGCTGAAGACGGGGGAGGAGTCCTCGATGATCGTTGAGCTCAACGGGGATGTCATCAAGCTCGGGCCCATGACCGAGATCGAGATTACCGACTTTTCCGGAGAGAAGGTGACGGGCGATACCGGAAAAGAGGCAACGAAAACCTCGACGGTTATAGGGCTGGTCGCGGGAAAAATCTACAGCAAGGTCAAAGAGCTCACCAACGACTCCATATTCGAGATAAGGAGTGACATCTCCATCGCCGGCTCAAGAGGTACAGTCTTCTCCGTGGACAGGGTCGGGGAAAACAGCTTCAGCACCCTTATTGTCCTTTGGGGAACCGTGTCTTTTTCGAGCATCGATCCGAAAACGGGAAATCCGATCGGCAATCCGGTAAACGTGGGCAGAAAGATGTCGTCTACGATCACTTCGGGGGGCCCGGCGGGTCAACCGGTCAATGCGTCCGGTAAACAGATCAGGACCCTCTTCTCGGCCCTTAAAAACATGGAAGAGTCTCTGGATTCCTTCAGGGGCGGAGGTGAAGGAGGAGGCGACGGCGGCTGTCGCCTGCCGCTCCCCGAGATGTACGTCTTAAAGGCGGACGATTCCCCCCAATTTTTTTAGACAACCACGACATCTAAAAGGGAGTCGGTTTCAACCAGGGGTATTCAGGGAAACGACCCCGTAGAAAACGAGATGGGAAGGGGAGCCTCCGTTCACAGGCGGGATTCGTCGGGGCGGCAAGCGGCCCGAACATACGCCTGGGGGGGAAATCCCGCTTAAACGCGGCTTTCAAGGGATTAGGATATATTGTGTCCTCCTCCCCCCCCCGCCGCTCTCTTTAAAACCATGCCCTGTACAGCTCCCCTTTTTTGTCCGCCGCTACTTTTTACCGGGAGCGATTTTGACGATGTTGAATATCACCGTGGTGTAGTACTCACTATCGAAATAGATATCCCAGATCCACTTTCCCACCGGGTCGCCCGAGGGCTTCAATATCCAGTAGCTTGTAAAGCTGTTGTCCTTGGTCACCGGCGGCAGCATAGAGGTGTACTCGGCCCGCTTTTCGTCCACAAATACCTTGTAGTTCTTCCCGGCGATCTCCTCCCAGTAGAGGGGGGCCTCCGGGAAGAACTCCTCCTCCAAATACTCGATCGGCTTTCCGGTCTTGCTCTCGTAGTTAAACCTGACGCCGATGTAGGTCCCCGGCACGTAGGGGATCTCCTCGACCTCTTTCACGGTTATCACGCCATTCTCTCCCTTTTCTATTATCCCCGCCCTGAAGTTGGTTATCGTGCAGCATTTGAGGGTCTTATATTTATTTTTATGGGGGGCGGCCGGGGGCGACTCCACGTTAGACGGCGGCACCTCCGAATCCGGCTTTACGGCCTCGGGCCCCGAATCGGAATCTTTCCCGCCGTGGGTCAGCTTCTTCACAAGGTCGCAGCCGGAAAAGATCGGGGAGATCGAGAGCATAACAACCATTGCAAAGGCCAGTCTATTTCTCATAACGCTTTCCGTAAAAAAATTTTCTTTAATACAACATAAAACAATCTCAATAATTCCCCCCAATTACTACCACGTAACTTTGTTAAAAAACAAGCAGAAAATAGAACGGCCGTCAAAAACGACACGAGGCCCGGATGTATCGGTCGCAATGCAAAAACCTCACAAATACAACACCGCCCCGTCCCTTATCGGCCGCCCGTAAGAAGCCTCAGTATCTCCCCGCCTTCGCCCTTGTCGATCATCTCTTTTACCGCCTCGTAGGCGAGAATGTAGCCCCAGCGGTTCTTGTCTATATCTACTCTGTCCAGAAGGAGGGAGTCTATGTCACCCGTGCCCGACACCTTGGGCCTTTCGCCCCTTGTTCTGGCCCTCAGCCTCTCTATCTCCCCCGACAGGTGGACGGAAAGCCCCTCTGCCAGCCAGACGGGAGGCTCGCCTCCTCCCGAAAGCCTCTTTATGAAGACGAGGGCAACCTCGTGCCTGATGACCTCGCTCAATATGCCTCGGCTCTTCAGGGTTCGCATTGGTTGGAGGTAAATCGAATCCCCCACCACACACGACGCCGACCACCAGGGGAGACCTGTCAAGGACGTGAAGTCGCCGGTCATACCGAAGATTACGATGTCGATGGGCCTCCCGTTAAAATCTTTGCCGCCGACGATCTCAAAAAGCCCCCGTAAGATGTCGGAATATGCGTCCTCCAGATCTTTTTTTAAAGCGCCGAGCTCCGTCGTGGTCAGCGCCTCGGCGAAGTGTACGGTGAAGTGCTTCGTCCTACTATCCCTTAATTTTAATTCCTGGGAGAATCCCTGATTCGCAAAGAGGAGCAAACCAAGGAAAATCAGTGCGGCCGTAAAAAGCTGTTTCCTTCTTTTCATGGCAAATATCATATCCTAATCCCCGCTCTCCTCTGCTTCGATCCCGAAGTAGGCTCTGAACACCTCCCGGGCTACCGGCGCCGCATCCTCCCCCCCTGTTCCCTTGTAGACGAAGACCAGGACCCCAATCTCCGGCCTCTCTTTGGGGGCGAACCCGAGAAACCAGCCGTGGGTCGCCGTCTCCGTGCCTAAAAATCCGCCGGTGCCGGTCTTCCCGATTATCTCCACGCCGTGGTCGATAATCCCCCTTCCCACGTTCATGGCCGTTCCGAACCTGACCGCCTCGAACATCCCTTCCTTTATTACCGCCTCCGAGCGGGAGACCCCGAGGTGCCGAATCATCTTCGGAGTAAAGCTTGAGAGCTCGGCCTCGGTATTAGCCAACCACGGCAGAAGAACCTTGCCCCCGTTTGTAAGTGCGGAGAGGTAAGTTATAACCTGAAGGGGGGTTGCACATATAAGGTCGGTGTCCCCTATGGCGTATTCGTGGGAAAAAGCGGGATCGGGCGGCAGCAGGATTCCCCCGGACTCCACACCGTTGAAACGGTCGCTTACGGTGAGGTCGATCCCGGTTACCTCGCCGAATCCGAGCTCCTTGAGCCCCTTGTAGGTGTGCTCCGCTCCGATCCTATCCGCCACGTTGTAGAAATAGATATTGCAGGAATAGCAGATCGCCTTGACCAGGTTCAGTTCCCCGTGCCCCTTGTGGTACCAGCAGTTGAGCTCCCGTCCCGAAAGGTTTACGGTTCCTTTGCACTCGTAGAGTGTCTCAGGGGTAATCAGCCCCCTTTCGAGTCCCGCCCAAACCGTCACCAATTTGACGAGGGAGCCGGGGGGATAGGGCTTCAGGATCGAGGCGTCCCTCTCGACCACGGCCCTTACCCTCCCCGTTTTCGGGTCGGTCACGATGACGGCCCCCTTCACTCTTCCGAGCCCCTTCTCCGCCGCCCGATGGAGGGCGCGGTCCATCTCGATTTCTCGCCTTGCACCCCTCCCGCACCCGAAGGCGAAAAAGATTATCAAGATTAAAAAAAGGGGGAGAAGGGCACGGTGTCCCCCTCCCCCCCCATTTCGTATCTTCAAAAGCCTCTCTCCCCCTTTTCCACTACATCCTTAAACTTAAATCCCATAGACATAGGCGATACAGCCGTCAGCGGGACTCGTTGATTACAAGCTCTCCGCTTCCAGTGCGGCCGGTCAGCGTCGGGTAGTACATCAGGTACGCCTTGGCCGGCATCACCTCGAACATGCCCGGTATCTGGGCTCTCAAGAGGTACTTGAAGGTGTACTTTTCATAGCGGAAATTTCTGAGAGAGTAGGCGATCCTCTCGTCCCTGATCTCTCTCCCCGCATACCAATATATGTAACGGCCGGAGTAGAAGTCGTCGCCGGTGATCGTGTAGTTCTCGTCGTCCACTATCACCTCGCAGCCGGACGGGAAGTAGTCCTCGAGAAGGAGGTAATCGCAAACTTTGTCCCCGGAGACGTCCAGCTCCACCAGTATCTCGTCTCCGCTCCTGACCGGGCCGTTGAGCGGCTTCTTCAAGTAAATCAGCTTGCCGTCCTGGGGGACCTTTTCAAGGAGGTAGTAGCGCCTCTCGACCTTGAACCCGGAATTATCCGGCGCTATATCCCCCCTGTCCACGTAGTACGTAAACGTCGTGGAGTAATACAGGGTCCCAGGCCCCTTCTTTGAAATCTCGATCACGTTCTCTCCCTGCTTTATGTCCTTATCTTTTATCGTGATCGCGCCGAATCCGTCAAGGAGGTTCTTTTTGGTTACCCTGAGCTTTTTCAGATCCGTCCCGTTGAGCTTAAGGGTAAGCTCGTAGTTCGGATTCATCTCCTCGGTCCTTGAGAGGTAATCGCTGAAAGCGTAGATGATCTTCCCTGAGGCCTTTGTGGAGCGCCAGTAGTTGCCGGTGCGGTTGACTATGAGCCAGCGGATCGCTTTCGCGATGAGGGGATTATCGAGGTCGCGCCTCGCCATCACCCTGAGCGCATAGGAGGTCGTCTCGAGCTCGTCTGCCTCCCACTGCCACCAGTAAAAATCCTCCCCCTTGTATCCCCAGTGGACGTACCCGTTTTCCTCGATCCTCTCCGCCATGAGCATATCGTAGAGGGTCTTCGCCTTATTGTCCACCCCCATGTTTTCGTAGGAGATAAGCAGCATCGCCTTCGATATGGCGGTGAGCTTGTCCCTCTTCTCGAACATCTCGTCCAGCCACTCGAGCTTCAGCCTGTCGGTGTGGGAAAGGACGTAAAGGGCGTACACCTTCTCCGAGTCCTTCTCTATTTGGGGGAGCTGGGAGATGAGAGAGGCCGTTCCCCGACGAATGACGTCTTTATCCACCCTGATGTTGATATTGGTTCCGGGGAGAATCTTCTCCGCCTCGATCAGGCCATAGAGGACATAGGCGGTCATGTAGGCGGTTGTTTCATCGTTCTCGTACCAGCCCCAGCCGTTGTCGTCGTGCTGTCTTTTGTAGAGGACCATAAGCCCGCTGTTGATATACTTCGGGAGGTCCTTTTCTATCTCGGGATATGAGAGGTCTAATTTATTCAAAACCGATGTTACCATAACGGATGGCAAGAACCTTGCCATTACCTGCTCGTTTCACCCGTATGGGTAGCCGACCAGATACGGTATGGCGGCTACCATCGTGTTTACTAGAGTTGGGGATATGTCTATCACCAGCTCGGAGGAGTTCTTGACCGTATCGGGCGGCCTTTCAAGGGTGATCTTGACCTTGCCCGGATCTTTGAGGATCTCGCCCATCCGGTTTTCGCGAATACTCAATCCCTTGGGCAAAATCGGAATAGTGAGCTCCATCCCGTCGGAGACCTCATTGGTCATCGCCTTTGCGGTCAGAACCGCACTCCCAACGTCCTCCGCCTTTATCTTCCAGTCTATCCGCTTCTCGGAGTTCTTCGGCACCACATATTCCTTAGGCCCGCCGCCGAAGAGCTTGAGTCCCTTGGCGTCGAAGGTGAACCTTACGTTTTTGTCCTCCGAAAGGTAGTTATGGGCGATGGTCGAGACCAGCATCTCGTCCCCCTGGCGGAAGAAGCGCGGCGCCTCGATTCTGACTATCATGTCCTTTCTGCTGATGACCCTGTACGTGTTCTCGCCGACCACTGTATCCGTGGTGACCCCTCTGGATGTGGCCCGCCAGCGGGTGAGGTTATCGGGAAACTTGAGCTTCACCGTCCCCTTGCCGTTGAGGCCCGTCTCGATAGCGGGGGACCAATACATTGTGTCCCTGAAGTCCTTTCTTATCTCCGGCTCCACCATTCCGGTATCCCCCTTGAAGTCCGCCAGGGTCGTCTCCTTCTTATCGAGGGCGGAGAGGAGGCCCTTCCTGTGGGAATAGCCGTAGAACCTGAAATAGAGGGACGATGTCGTCTCGACGACGTGGGGCCTGAGCTTGTAAAAATACTTCTCTATGTTGATGACGTTGTCCGGGGCGATGGCGTATATAGCTGCGTCCACAAGCCCGAGAGAGACCTCCGCCGACACCGGCTTCCCTTTATAGTCCGTGGTGGTAACGGTAAAGGTTCCCTCCTCCTGCGGCTCGTATATCTCCTTATCGGAAGTTATTTCCACGTTCATAAACTTTTGGGTCGCTGGGATTATCATGTTTTTCGTCTCGGTGTATATCTCGTTGTTGAAGATCATGCTGGCGGTAAGAAAGATGTTGGGGGTGTGTATATCTTCTATGGGTATATCGATCATGGCCGATCCCCCCTCGACCTTTATAACCTTGGACTCGATTATGGAGCGGGCCTCCGCGGTGAAAAGGATATAGGAGCTCTCCGCCGGGGTGAGGATAAGGACGTGAGCGGTATCCCCCTTTTCGTAGCTGTTCTTGTCCGGGAGTATCGTAATCCCCCCCGCCATTCCTCCACTGTCATACCCCCTTCCCCACGTATACGAATAGGCGTTGTCTACGCTCGATGTGGAATTGCCGTAAAAGTCAAAGGCGCTTGCGGCAAAATCGATTTTACCGGTTCCCTTTACCTTATATTTATAAATCGCCTCACCGTCCGGATTTGTGACGGCGTTGAACATCTCGGTCGAGGTGATGGTTTTTTTGTCCCCGCCCGTTTCTGTAACGATAAGGTTTACCTTGACATTGGGGACCCTCTTGTTCTGAAAATCGAGGACGGTTACCGTAATCCTCGCATCATCACCGGGGGAGTACAACCAGCGGTCGGTCCTAACGATCATGGCAAAGGCCGCCCTGGCCACCTTAATCGACGCCGCCCCCTTTATCTCCCGCCTCGAAAGGTCGGTGACCTTGGCCTCGACGGTAAAGGTGTAATCGTCGTTGATGTTATTCACGTAGCTGGATGTGTCAATAGAGACGCTTAATTTCCCGTTTTCATCGAGCTTTCCCTTCATGCTGTCCACCATCTCCTGCTTGGTGCCCCAGTAGTAGTCGGAGTCCATGTAATACCAGGCCCAGTCGTAGCCCCACCACCAGGGGCGCTTGTAGACCGCCTTGTAGATGACGTATTCCACCTCGCCGCCGTTGACGGGACTCCCGAAATAATACTTCGCCTCGATGTCCGCCTTTATCGTGTCGCCGGTGATGTAGACCGATTTGTCCGTATTTACGGTTACCTCAAACTCCGGCTTCTTGTATTCCTCGACCTTGAAGCTGCTGTAGTAGTGTTCATCCTTATAGTCGATAATGATTTCATATTCCCCCAGGGGGGGCTCCGCCCCCAGAACTAGCTCCCCGGAGAGGCTCCCGAACTCGTTGATCTCATGGCTCTTTCTGTATATCTCGTTTCCCTTGGAGTCCTTGATCACCACAACGAACTCCTTCTCATCCCTTGGTACTATAAGATCTTCGTCCTTCCCCTCCCTTACGATAGAGCGGAAGTGGACCGTGTGGCCGGGACGGTACACCGGCCTGTCCGTGTAGGTGTAGATCTTGTCCTTTGACTCGTACCAGCCAAAATAGGTATAGGGATCGGCTATGGTAAAGGAGTCGCCCTTCTTCGCAAAGACATAGACACCCTCGACCTCCTCCTTTTCCGTCTTTTTGTAGAACACGCCGTAGGAGTTTGTACTGCCCGAGGTAATCCTCTTCTTGTCGTTTCCCCAAATCGAGACCTTGGCGTTGGCCACCGGCTTTCCGGTCACCCTGTCCGCCACGTATACGAGGTCGTCGGTGGGTGAGTTCTTTGTCACAAAGGCTATGGAGGTCACGATGACCGCAGTGTAGGCCACGTTGTCCTGATATACCGCCTCGACAAGGTAACACCCCGACTCCTTAACATCGATTGCGATATTGTGATATTCCCACCTGCCGGGCTTCGTGGTCTTCAGCTCCTCGTTCCACTTCTTTAGAAGCTTATACTCCTTCAAAACCGGATAGAGCTCAAAGGTCTCCGGCTTTTTCGTCTCGGCCTCTATTGCATGGGGGAGACCCAGGGCGGATACCACATCTTCCCGCATTTTAACGGTAAGGAGCGACCTGTAGTCCTGCCTAATCAGCCTCTTCGTCTTCCTCTTGACCCCGCCTATCATCTCCGATGTCCCGGAGATGTCGCGCTTCGTCTTGACCGTCGGGGAATGAATATCCTTTAAGCCCAGAAAATAGGCCTCCGGATCATCGATCCTGTAAATCCTCATGTCGAGAATCGGGATATCTATCGAGGAGACTGAGACCGTTACCGGATTATTCGGATCCCCCGGAGCAAATATCTCGTCGGTGGAGATTTCAAAGCTTGCGGAAAATGAATATGAGGAAAGTGCAAGAACGATGGCGACGGTGAAAAATATTATTTTCTTCATCTTGATCACTCCCGTTTAAATAGATTATTCTTATAATGCAGAAATTATCCCAAAGTCATCAGGATTTTGAAAAAAGGCGGTGGTTTCCTGTACAAAAAGATGGAATCTGCCAGGTAAAAAACAATTGAAAATATAAACCGCCACAGCAGAATCATAACACGCCATCAACAAAAAAAACAACTAAAAAATGGGCACTATTTAGACACCTGGCGTATGGAAAAGGATGCATTTAAAACGAGAGCAAAGAGATTAAGAAGGCGATTCACCCCGGGATGACCGAAAATCTTTAACTTGCGTTTAAAAGTGCCCCATCTTGGGCGGCCTTTGCCATCGCTTCCGATCTCATTAATCGGTCCTTAACCTGTTTGGGACCCTGTTATGTCTTCCATTTAATCTCCCCCGTTTTTTTATCCTATTTAACGAGAAGACGACTTTAGAACCTGACATATCGTTAATATTTATTAGATTGTATAAAATTATATTATTGAGCTCCAATATTTTTTTCTTGACTTATATAGCATATTACATTACTGTAACATCATATCAATAGATAATGTAGTTATTTATACAAGGGAGGAGTAAAAAATGTCTAAAAAGATGACCAGAGAAGATTGGGACAACCTCAAGTATTTCAGCATTGCCGAAAACTGGGGAAACCCGCTGGATATGGACAAGGATTTCATGCTATTTCTGGATGACCTTCGGGGATATATGGAGCTTCAGTTTGTAGTCAACTACGGTACACAGGGGAAACACTCCACCGACAGCTTTCATTACAAGGGAAGGGCGGTCGATGGCCACTTTCTCGACATTACCCCCATGGCGTGCCTCGACAGATTGATGGAGAGATTGGACGAACACGGCCATCGAGATAAGGTGGGAATAGGTTTTTACCCCGACTGGTACAATCCCGGCTTTCATATCGACAACCGTGCGATGGACGGAACAAAGCCCGCTACATTCTGGGTCAGGATAGAGAAACCGGACTATGGAATAAGCGGGGGATACCACTATCGGGAAGAGGCCTGGGAGATAATCAAACAACTGAAGGAGGGTGGGATGGTGTGATCAATACGAAAGTATGGTGAAACACACTGTTTGTAGTAATTGTATTTTTTATAAATTTGGGAGGAATAAGATGAGAATAAAAAACTTGATTTAAAGTAATAACAGGAGAAGGCGAGATGGAAAAGAAAAGAAATAGGATGAGTTTGACCTGCCCCCATTTATTGGACAGGTTTTATTAATGAGAGTTTTTTTCTATTTATGCGTAGCATTTTTGGCGGGATTCTTTATGAACGATTTTATCTCAAAGCTAAGTGAAATTGCCGAAGTCTTATTTGCGAGCAAAAAGGAGAAAGAAAAATAAAAAACATGAAAAGATTTTCTTAATACTTTCCCTTTATAGAGCGTGATTTTTAGGTTTTTGTTGAAAACCAAATTGCATATATTACGGAAAAGCTATAGCCAAGCGATAAATACATATCAGTGCAAGAGAGGGATTGAACAATTTTCTACTAATTGCCTTCCGGCATAAATGGAATACAAACTTTCATAATAAGTATTTTGTAAAGGGACAAAGTGTACGGAGAGGGAGAGTAATTATATTTTTCATTTTTTTGGAAGGGCAAAACCATGGGTTACATGGACGACCTTCTCGTTCTGGACAAAGAGTATAAACGAGGAGACAAGGGTAAAAAGGTAAAATTAATTCAGGAATGGCTTTGCATTCATAAGACAAGCACTCCTATCGATGGCGATTTTGGCCCAGCAACCGAAGAAGCCGTAAAAAAATTCCAGGAAAAGGAACGTTTAGGAGCAACAGGCATTGTTAACAACGAAACCTTTGAAAGGCTGATTAAGCCGATGAAAAATGTTTTAAAGCCTATTGAACCAAACGGCAGGACTCTTGGGGAGATGGTGGTTCCTATGCAAAACAGCATTTGGAACAACATCCAATAGAGCTCAACTACGTAAATTCGGGTCCTTGGGTAAGGTTTTATATTCATGGAGGCAGTGGCGAGTGGTGTGCGGCTTTCACCTGTTTTGTTCTTAATCAAGCATGTGAAAACCTTGGAATTAAAATGCCGATTCAACCTTCTCATGCCTGCACTTCTCTTGCTTGGAGTGCAAAGGAAAATGGAATCTTCTTAAAAGAATCTGATGCAAAGGATAAATCAAAAATTACGATAGGTTCCTTATTCTTGAATAGAGAAGGACAAAATGAATGGCATCATACTGGGATCGTTATTCAGGTTGAAAATGATTTTTTCCTTTCAATTGAAGGGAATGCAAATCATGAGGGTGGAAGCCTAGGATACGAAGTGTGCAAAAAGTATAGGGGCTATAAGAATAGGGATTTTGTAATAATATGATGTTAATGACTTAGTCTTTTCTTGTTGCACTTGTTAAAGCTATATATGATAGTTATTGTGACAATAACTTTTTAGCCAAGTCATTGAGTTTATTCCTACTCATCATCAAACTTCGGCTTCCTTTTCTCGACAAACGCCTTGGGACCCTCATGGAAGTCGCGGGTCGCAAGGAGGGTGTTGAACAGCATGCTCTCGAGCCTTAGGCCCTCGGTAAGGGGTGTCCCTACGCCGCGGATCAGCGCTTCCTTGTCGACCCTTATCGCCCCCTGGGGAAACTCACATATAATCTCGGCAAGCTCGACCCCCCTTTTCATCAGTCTTTCCCCCTTCACGATCTCGTTGACGAAGCCTACGCGCATCGCCTCTTCGGCGTCGAACTCCTTTCCGGTTATGATGTAGTAAAGGGCGTTTCCCATCCCCATGATCCTCGGCATCCGCTGGGTGCCGCCGTCGCCCAGACCCACGTTCCAGCGCCTCTCAAGGCAGCCGAACCGGGCGCTATCTGCGCATATCCTTATATCCGCCGCGGCGGCTATCTCCATCCTTCCGGCGAAGCAGACGCCGTTTATCGCGGCGATGATCGGCTTGAAGACGTCGATCCCCCTGGTGAAGCCGCCGAAGCCGGGGCCATCGTAGGCCCTGCGCCTGAGATAGGTCGGCGTTCCCGAAACCTTCGGGAGATAGCCGGAGAGGTCGGCGCCGGAGCAGAACGCCCTATCCCCGGCGCCCGTTATGATCGCCACAAAGGCGTCTTCATCGTCCTTGAACTCCCCCCAGGCTTCTACCAACAGATCTTCCGTCTCGGCGTCGATTCAGTTCATCTTCTCGGGACGGTTGATGGTGATGGTGAAGACGTGCCCCTCCTTTTTTGAAAGCACTTTTTTGTCCATCATGACCCCCACCGTCAAATTCGGTTTATAGAAAGATGAGGCTAAAAATTTTCGATCAATTCGCCTCCGCCGCCTTCTTTATCGGCTTTACCATCTCCTCCTTGATCATATTGTTATATATCTCCTTTCTTATCCTCGGCACCTTTGAGAAAAGTGTTAAAATTCTGTTCAGAGTCCTCACCTTCCGGTCCTTTTTCTGGGGGAAATCGTATATGCCGTGTTCCTTATAGTATTTATGGTCGGCAACGAACGGGAACCTCATCTTTCCCCAGACGTCGTCTCTGAAGATCTTGGCGCCTCCCACCCCAAGAAAGGTCCTCGGCTTTATGTAGCCGGCATTGGCGAATTCAACCAACTGCCCGGCAAGAGAATCCAGGTTGGCGTCGATTTCCAGGGAATCTCCGCAACCGTCCGTTACGAAATCGACCACGTTTCCCTGCTGGCAGTCGAGATACCCCTCCAAGATTTCAGTGAGATTCGGCACCTGATAAAAGGGGCCGGATATGATGAATCCCACCTGCTTGTCTGTAAAAGACGGGATGTGGGTGTTAAAGAAGGAGCGGTCGAAAAAGAGCTTCCACCTCGACGAGAGATACCTGTCGACAACGCTTCCGGCGAAGACGAGGACGTCCGCCCCCTTGACCTTGTCGTTGTAGAAATCGATGTATCCATCTTTCCCCTCGTAGGCGCACCTGTTGTCGTACCCGCAGCGGATGCAGCCGAGACATCCCCCCTTGATGTCGACGTCGTTCAGGTTTACGAGCTCAGGCTTTGTTTTGAAGGAGCTTCTGAACCTCTCGATCATACCGTTCAGGTTTGCATCGTCTTTCGCCGAGTCGGTGATCACGACGACCCTCTTGCCGTCCGAGTCGATCTTGACCGATGGTTTTCCCGCCTTGTACTTAAAGGCATCTTTCTTTATTTTCGCAAACCTCTTCGGCGGCTTCAGCTCGTTTCCTATCGCGCTGAAAAATCCGTTCGCAAAGCGGATAAGCCTCTCCCGCTCACCCTTCTCCGTAAGGTCGTGCATCTCGGCGGAGTAGCCCCCGACGTAGCGCATGTCAAGGTCTTCGCTGACGGCCCGCATGTAGTTGTGGGCGGTATGGTCGAAGAAATTTATGGATGTGGTCAGTGTGGTGGCGTACTTGTCCTTAAAGGCGGACTCGACACCCTTGATGGAGATCAGCTCTATGAACCGCTTGTAGCCGGCGTGGACCAGTAGGAAATAGAGGGGGAAAGCCCAGATGACCCCGTCCGATTTTTTTACCGAGTCTATTATTTCATTAAAGGCCTTCTCGTCCTTTTCGATCTTCTTGATAGTGCTTGCGATGTTGAACCTAGTAAATTTGTGCTGGGGGAACTTCTTCTCGATGAAATTTGCATACTGCATCGTAACGCTCAGGTCTCCCTTGGGGCTTCCGTTCAATACCGTAATCTTCATTTTTTACTCCTAACTATATTTTGGCTTTTTATTTAACAAACTATCCAGTATCTCTATAGTTTCGTCGCACCACGAGACGGCGGCGCTTGAAGAGTGGATCCCAAAGCTTAAGGTTATGAGCCAGAAGGGGATCCTATCGTCATCCTTGTATCCCGGGTCGTTCTTAAGGCCCTCTTCAATCATCCTGAACTCCTTCAGATTGTCCTTGAATTTCTCTTTCTCCTCCTTGACCATTTCGATAATCCTTTCGACAGGGATTTGATCCGCGAAGAATATCTTTAGGAGAAGCTCGTTTCTGAAGAGCTTCGGCTCCACCGGAAGGAGGAGCCACTCAAAAAGCTCCCTTCTCCCCGCCTCGGTTATGGAGTAGATGTTTCGGTTCGGCCTGCCGCTTGTCTCCTCGACGCTCTTTGTCACAAGCCCCTCCGCCTCCATCTTCTTGAGGACGGGGTAGATATGGCCGAAATTTTCGCTCCAGAAGTGGGAGATCGACATGTCGGTCATCTTCTTTATGTCGTATCCGGACATAGGCCCCATGCTCAGCATCCCCAGGAGGGCGTATTTTGTCTTATTCTTCTTGGCCATCCGAAAACCTCATTTTATTCATCTTCTAAAATATCCTACACCCCATATCTATATCACAAAATAATATATCTTACCAGTATATATCACAGTGATATATTATAATTATCGAAACACCTTGTCAAGAAAAAAATGAGGTCGCAGCGATTTTTTTATGAAAAGTTCAATCTAATTGAGAATAAATATTAGAAGATTGATTGGAAGGAAGGCTCGTAAACGCGCAAACCAATAGATACAAATTCGGTCTTGTCGCCGTTATCTCTATTGAAGGCATAATGCTACCGTAGATAATAGAGAAGTAACAGACCGCTGAGTGAAATAAGCAGGATAGATCCCGTAAAGGAGAGAACGCCGTAGACCACCGTGAAAACCTTCGGATTTCTTTGGGTGGAGCGAAAAACGGTTCGCCGAAGAAGTACCGTGGAAACGGCCGTGACGGAAACGGTCAGTCCCATACCAAGCGCTATGAACACCATCGACAAGAGGCCCGTGCCGATAATACCGATGATCATCGTAAAGGTGAGAATAATCGCCGCCCCGGGGCAGGGGATGATCCCTGCGGCAAGCGCTGTGACCAAAATCCCCCCCCTAACAGCCGTGCCTTGAGAATCTCGATCATTTTTGTATTTGCCTTTGACGAGCTCATAGAGTGTCCGCGAGAAGAGGTAAAGCCCAAGCAGTAACAACAGGAGATAGCTTATCTTATGCAGTGTCGGACTCGCCTCTTCGAACGAAGACATGCCGGACTTTTTCAAGACCAGATACACCGTTACAATGATTACGGTGGCCGATGCCACGTGAAAGAAGGCTATCAAATTGGCCATCACGACGCCGTCCCTGACACTACCGGGACGATTCATGAAATACGAAGCGACCACCGTTTTTCCATGTCCCGGCCCCGCCGCATGGATAACGCCGTAGAGAAAGGCCAGAAGTAGAAACAGCCAGAACGATGATCCAAAGGGGCGTTCCCGGATTTCCAGGGCGAAGGTCGACATCCTGGCCCTGAGCTCCTTCTGCCAGATTACGACGAAGCGGGGGACTTTTTGGAGGAAGGTAGGCGGAGAAATTTCCGTTTCGGTGCGCTCGGTCTCGGTATTATCCTTGCCTTGATCCAAGAACGGATTTTGGGCCACCGCGGTTGAGGGGCACAAGAACGAAAGAAGGACAATTATCAAGAATAGGCGCTTCATTTCTTCCGAAAGGTAATCACGACCGAGTCCGGAACAAGAGAGCCGAGGGGTGTTACCACCTCATCGAGCATCTCATATTTTATCTTTACGCTGAAGGCTCCGGGCTTATTTTTCATATCCACCCGGTAGTCGGCGATGGACAGATGGGTATAGATAGTCTCGTCGAACAGCAGTACCTTTACCTTTCTATCTTCCGCCAGCCCTGCCGGCACGGAACAGGGCACGAAGAACTCGTATACAATACAATCGCTCTCGATGGAGACGGTAAAGTCTTTCAACCGATCGATGGAATGCTTACGGCCGTCGATTGTTATGATGTTGAAGTAATTATACTCTTTGGTGTTTTCATAGAATATATCGCGCAGCCTGGATATATCTTCCACGTTCAGCCTGCCGTCTTCATCGGAATCGAAATCGACCAGGAGGTCCTGACTGAACATCTCGTCGAAAACCCACCGCTCTCTTACCCCGGAGAGCCCGCGGTCGTCGAAGACAAACACCAGCTCCGCGTCAATAAAAACATGCGGATGACAAAAAACATCATCCGCCAGGACAAAAAAGGAAAACACCACGAGCAGAGCAAAAGTCGCTTTCTTCATGGTAAACGCGCAGTTTTAATTGATGCAACTCTATTATCGTTTTTTTGTCAAGAAACTGTAGAAAAGAACCTCCGCAGCGAAATGCTGTCTGCTTATCAAAGAGAAATTTAGCATTAAGCGACCTCTTTTGTCAAGGATTCTCTCCTCACTTAATTTAAGGATTTTCACAACAGATCCTTAAGGATATGAGGAGATGATTGCTTTACCCCCGTTTCTATCGAGAGTTAGGCGCTTACGCTCCTTTTCCCCATCTGGTTCTGCTTGTATTTACGGGTGACCCCGGAGCTGACCGTCCTTCCGTTATAGCTCCTGAAAGAGAGGGCGTCAAAGGGGCACTGGACGATGCACGCCGCGCACCTCTCGTAGCTTTCGCTTCCCGTCATCTCGGCCTTTCGCCTCTTCTTGTCAAGGGTGAAGCAGTCCCTGGGGCAGACATCGATGCAGATTCCGGTTCCTATTTCACCTATATCGGCGGCTATTTATTGCTCTTATTGAAGACCGGCCTCTTCTTTTCGACGAAGGCTTTCATCCCTTCGATCCCGTCCGGGTGCTCGCCGCACGTCGCAAGTGCCAACCGCTCCCGCTCTATCTGCGTCTCGAAGGGGGTGTCGAAGGAGTCGGTAATGAGGCGCTTCATCAGCGCGAAGGAGTGAAGGGATATTGACGAGAGCTCCTTTGCCATCGCAACCGCCCCGGTCAGCGCCTCTCCGTCCTCCACGACCTTGGTGGCAAGCCCCCACTCGAGGGCGTCATCGGCCGAGATCGGTCGGTCAAAGGCGATAATCTCCATCGCCCTGGCAAGCCCTACGAGCCTCGGGAGGGTGAAGCTCCCCCCGCCGTCTATGCAGAGCCCGGACGAGGAGTACGCCTGCCTCAACGTGGCGGATCTTTCCATGACTCGAAAGTCGCAGGCCAGCGCCAGGGAAAATCCGCCCCCCGCCGCGATACCGTTTACGGCGGCGATCACCGGCTTTCCCATTCGCCTGATCTCGAGGACTGCCCTGTGAAAAAAGGATGCCAGGGCGTGGAAGCCGGCGCCAGCCCCGCCCTTGAAATCGAGGATAGCCTTCAGGTCGCCGCCGGCGCAAAACGCCTTCCCGACGCCTGTTATCACGACGCCCCTAACTTCTTTATCTTTTGCTGTCGCGACAAGGGCTTCTGAGAAATCGCTTATAAGCCCGTGGTCGAAGGCGTTGAAGGCCTCCGGGCGGTCGATCGATATCACCTCGACCTCCCCATCCCTCTCCACTTTTACCTTACCGGACATTTAACGCCTCCCGATCTTTAAGATCCACCCAACATCATAATCTTACCGGCCATCCAATACCCCGCGGTCTTTACCCCCCAACGGTACGACCTTGCCGATCATATAAAACACTCCTCCCCTATCCCCCCCCACAGCATTGACAGGCCACGGCCTATTTCCCCTCAAACGACATCGGCCTTAAGACATCAAACTTAAAAAAACGGGAGCGGTTTTTCGGCTATTCGAAGAAGTCGATGAGCTGAATCCTGACCCCGTCCGGGTCTTCTATGAAGGCGATCTTCCTGTCTTCGCGAAGCTGAATCGGCTCCATGATGAACTTCACCCCGTCCTTTTTCAGTCTCTCGGCCAGTGAGTCTATATCCTTCACGATAAAGGCGATGTGGTAGAGGCCGTACTGGGTGTTTACGTCTATCATCTTGTCGTTGGGAGCCGCCTGCTCTATCTCGATTCGGGTGGTTTCGTCACCGACAAACGTATATATACTGTTTAGGACTTCAACCTCCTCGAGGACCTCAAATCCGAGTATGCGGGTGTAGAAGTCCACCGACTTCTTGATGTCCTTCGACTTTATCCCCACGTGATCGAAACGCAAATGCATCTCCTCCATCTCCCCCCTTTTTTTCTCTTAAATATTTCGCGCGTCCCTTACTTGCCCGAATTTTTTACTATGTCAAAGGCAACTTCGGCTACTTTCACACTCTTTTCGATGTCGGCCTCGGTGTGCGCGGAGGACAAAAACCAGTTGTGGTGGGGATGGAAGAAGACGCCCCGCTTCGCCGCCTCCCCGCAGAAGAGGCGGTTTTTCTCGAACACCGGGTCGTCGGCAAAGGTCATAAACAGCATTGCGTCGTGCCCCGTGATCTTTATCGTCTGTCCCGACTTTTCGGCGGCCGACTTGAGGCCTTCCTTCAACATTCCGCCCAGCTTCGCCACCGTCTCTATCGTTCCCTCTTCCTCAATGATGTCGATGGTCGCCAGGGCCGCCGCCATCGGCACCGCCGAGAAGAAGTGCGTCCCGGAGAAATAAACCCCCTCCGCCGCCTCCTTGACCGCACTGGTCCCCAAGGCGGTTGAGATCGGGTGGCCGTTGGCGATCGCCTTTCCCATGGTGACGAGGTCCGGCTTTACGCCGAAGTAGACGTGGGAGCCGTTTATATGGAGCCTGAAGTTGCACCTTATGTCGTCTATTATCAAAAGGGAGCCGTTCTTGTCGCAGAGGTCCCTGACCCCCTTCAGGAATTTTTCGTCCGGCAACACCTGGTCCGCCATGGCGGGATGGTGATATGGGGTGAGCATCACCGCGGCGACGTCGCCGGGGAACTCCTCGAATTTGGCGGTCAGACCCTTGAGGTCGTTGTAGTCGAAGTGCTCGACAAAGGCCTGGTACTCCGGCGGTATCCCCGCCGGGTTGTGGGAGTTCCAGAAGTGGGCGCCGTGGTACGCCCCGTTGGCCGTCAAGACCACCCTCTTTTTCGTGTGGTTTCTCGCCACGGCGATGGAATATGAGGTAGCGTCCGACCCGTTTTTCCCGAAGACCGTCCAGTCCATTCCGGAGATCAGCCCAACTAGCCTCTTGGCCAGCTCGTTCCACCTGTTGGAGGGGAGGGTGAAGCAGTTTCCCATCTCCGCCTGTTTATTCGCCGCCGCCTCCACCCCCTTGTGATTTATCCCCAGTATATTTGTGCCGAAGGAGCACATGTAGTCGATGTATTCGTTCCCGTCGACATCCCAGATGTGGGCGCCCTCCCCGCGCTGAAGGAAGCAGGGATATGAGCCGTAGGTCAAAAACATCGGGCTCCTGGGGCCGTAGATTCCGTTCGGGACGTATTTCTTCGCCTCTTCCAGCATCTCGTACGATTTCTTGAATGTGTAGGTTTTCATTTTCCAACTCGATAAAATGTTTAAGATTACAGTTTCAACTCCCACCTGCGGTGGTCAATTCCAAAACAACGCCCGGTTTAGATATTAAACAAAACGCCAAACAAAGCGCGGTCAACCCAATTAATCACAAAACGAAGCCGCTTATCCTACCTGTTGTCGATGGGGATATAGGGCCTGTTGAGATCGCCGATATATTCTTGTGTCGGGCGGTAAATCCTGTTGACTTCCACCTGCTCGTTCCAGTGGGCGGCCCAGCCCACCACCCTCGAGATGGCAAAAACGGGCGTAAAGAGGTCTACGGGAATCCCAAGTATCTCCATGACGACTGCGGAGTAGAAGTCCACGTTCGGATAGATATTTTTATGGGACAGCTTCTTTTCCACCTCTTTTTCCATGGCCAGGGCTATCTCGTACAGCTGTTTGAACTCCTCCCCTCCAATCCTCTTTACAAGCTCGGGGACGTACGACTTCAGTATCGGCGCCCTGGGGTCCATCGTTTTATATACCCTGTGACCCATCCCCATGATCTTCTTTTTGGCGTCGGTCATTTCGTCGACGAACTTCTCGACGTTATCCGGGCTTCCGATGGAATAGAGCATCCTCAGGGCGCGCTCGTTGGCGCCTCCGTGGAGCGATCCGGAGAGCGCCCCCACGGCGCCGGACACCGCCGAGTATACGCTTGCGTTTGTGGAGCCGATCACCCTTGCCGTGAAGGTCGAGGCGTTAAGCGTGTGCTCCGCCATCAGGATAAAGCATTTATCGAGGACCTTTCCCGCATATGGATCGGGGGGTACGCCGTTCAGCATAAAGAGAAAGTTCTCGGCGTGGGTGAACCTCGCCACCGGCGGAAAGGGGTCCTCGCCGTTTCTGCACCTCTCGAATGCCGCTATGATCGTGGGCACCTTGGCGATCAGGGAAACCGCCCGCTTCAGGTTGTGGTGCGGTGAGGAAACGTCGTCCGCATAGAAGTCCTCTCCCTGAAGGAGCGTAATGGCGGACTGTAATGCCAGCATCGGGTGCATCCCCACCGGGAACCGCTTTATAGCCTCATGTACCGAGAGGGGAAGATTTCGCTGTTTTCCCATAAGGGTGGTAAACTGCTTGAGCTCCCTGTCGTTCGGGAGATGATTATATAAAAGCAAGAAGGCCGTCTCCTCAAAGGAGCTCATCTCCGCAAGCTCTTCAATCGAGATTCCCCGGTATAACAGCTTCCCCTTTTCGCCGTCTATGTAACAGATCGAGGAGCGGGTGGCCACGACGTCTTCCAGCCCGGGGGCGTAGCTCTTCTTTACCGTATCAACAGGGGATTTCTCCTTCGAGTCCTCAACACTCTCTTCAATCACTTTTTCTTCAACCTTTGTATCATCTTTTTTTGTCATACTTCCCCCACATTTATTAGATAAAATAAAAAACCACAGTTGATAAGAAAACGGTTTTTTAAGATATAAATTTACTCTGAAAAGCTACTTAAAATACCAAAAATATGGTATTTTGTCAAATTTTCCCACAAAAGTGCGAAATTTTTTTATGTCGAGTCTTTTAATCCGGGCCTTCGTTGATGAAGAAGGGAGTAAGCAGGTTTGAATGTCGTCAGGAAGTCTTCGAAATCCGAGTGATCGAGGGCGAGATAAAAAGAGGGGGAATTTTCCAAATCCCTCGTATTTTTTAACGGGACTTTTTACCCCCCAACTTGTGGAGAACGGCATCAGAATATGCGTCCCGGAAGACAATGGGAAGATGTCAACTAATGCCGTTGGATTGAAATAAAGAGATGAAATAGAATATTTATCAAGGCCCTCTGTCATAAGAAGATTCGGTACTGACGGGAAATCTTTCCCTTCACAAGTATATTTTGCTCTCTTTATTCCTGATCGTCTCCTCCGTCTCATTTTCCATTTGAAGCTTTATTGGCCATATATGGCTGAGATCGTTTATCTTCAGGGCCCCGTCGGGACAGACATCGACGCACCTGAGACATGCAATGCATTTACCGGCCTCGGCCTCTCCAATCTCGGCGATCATTGCGTTTGTCGGGCACAGCTCTTCGCATTTCATGCACATGCTGCATTCTTCGCCCCCCCTCGTCGGGAGCTGGGTCACCGCCCTGAACCTGACTCCTTCAATCTCGTCGAGATATTCCTCGGTATGATTCGTCTTTTCCATCTCACCCAAGACGTCGTTGTCTTCGCCGGTAAACCTTTTGTAGGTTTCTTCGGCAAATTTCTCCGCCACGGCGAAGTCGGACTTGTCGGGCCGGTCAGGCAGGGCCTTCCACCCTCCGAGATTGAAGGTGTGCTTACCCAGAAACTCCGCCGATGAGACCTGGACGAAGTTTTTCTTTTTCAAGATCTGCTGCGTCGAATAGTGGGTGGGGTGTACCGTGAATCCACCGTACGTGAAGAAGGTCGAGCACTTCTTCCCCCCGCCGTCCAAGATCATCAGCCACTCCCTGACGACCCTCGGGGCACGGTTGGAGTGGATCGGCGCCCCGAAGATCACCGCGTCATACGGTCCAAGATCGAGTCCACTTGCCCTGCTGCCGCGGGGGGTTATGTCCAGCTCCTCCACCCCGGCGCCGAGGCTCTCTAATCTCTTCCTTATAACCTCAGCGATCCTGGCGGTGTTTTCGGTGGCGGAAAAGAAGGGTATCAGTATTTTCATAAAAAACTCCTCTGTCAGATTGAGAATAGAGACAGTATCCAAGGTCTGCAGGTCAGATCCGCCGCACTTATGTCCTTGCTTTTTCTGCAAAGGGCCGATGGGACATGATGGCTCCCCTAAAGATTTAAAGTCGGGATTCCTCGGTTATTTTATAGCGATTACCTGACCGTTTTTAACCATCGACTCGTTGCCGGCGGTAAGCACCCTGACCACATCCAAACCCTCCTTCGGACCGGAGAGGGGCGGGAGATCTCCATTGACATACTTGACAAAATATTCCATCTCCGCAATGAGCGGCTCGACGGGAGGCACGAGGGGTATCATTATCTCGCCGTGGCGGATCGATATGCTCTCGATAAGGTCGGCCGATCCCTTCACCTCGGCCCCCTTGTTGTAAATCTTTACCTTTTCGTTGGCCTCCATGTCGTCAAAGACCACCATCTTTTTCGAGCCGACGACCACGACCTTCCCCTCCTTGTGGGGATCGAGCCACGAGACATGGACCTGGGCCATCCTGCCGCCGGGAAAGAAGAGGGTCATAAAGGCAACATCCTGAACACCCTTTGTCAAGTAGGAGCTACCATGAACCGAGACGGCCTCCGGCATCTCCCCCATAAGGTAGAGGACCACCGATATATCGTGGGGCGCGAGGGACCAGAGGACGTTCTCGTTCTGCCTGACCACGCCGAGGTTCAGCCTCTTGGAGTAGATATAGTAGACATCGCCTATATCGCCCTTTCTTACAAGATCTTTGACGATATTGGTCGCCGGGTGGTATATGAGGAGGTGCCCCACCATAAGGGGGGGGCCTTTATCCGCCGTGGAAAGCTCGTAGAGCCTCCGGGCGTCTTCGAGGCTTACCGCCATCGGTTTCTCCACGAAGACCGCCCTCCCCGATTCGAGAAAGGACTTCGCTATCTCCGCGTGGGTGGGAGAGGGCGTGGCTATTACGACGGCGTCGATCGAGCCGTCCCTCTCGATATCCTTTAGGTCGCCCGTAAAGGATATGCTCGGGTACTGGGCCGATAGAGATTTTATCTTCTTCTGATTTATGTCGCATACGGAGACGAGGCTTGCCCCTTCAACCCTTGTGAGCGCCCTCAAGACATTTGAGCCCCATCCTCCAGCTCCGATAAGCGATACTCTTAAATCCGTCATCTTTTATCCTATATTACCAGTAGTGTTTTTTGTTCTTCCTGTAGTACTCCACGGTTCTCGTCAGCCCCTCTTTAAGACCCACGGTCGGCTCCCATCCCAGGATGTTTCTGATCCTGGTGATGTCAGAGTAGAAATTCCCCGGCTCCAGCACCGCCCTCTCCGGCGTGGGGGGGACAAGTTTGATCTCCGTTCCGGTTATCCCGCAAATCGTCTCGGCCATCTCCCGGATGGTCTGAGGATTGTCGACTCCCACGTTCAAGACCTCGCCGGCGGCCTTCGGGGAGGCCGCGGCCATCAGGATCGCCTCTATGCAGTCGTCCACGTAGAGGAAGTCTCTGATCATCTCCCCTGTGTCGAAGACGGTGATGGGCTTTCCGTCAAGGGCGAGGCGGACAAACCAGTTCACCACGCCGAAGCGGGAGTGCTTCATCTGCCCCCGGGGGCCGTAGGTGTTCGTTATCCTGAGCATGACCCCTGCTATATTATGGGTGTCGTTGTAGAGCTTGACGATCTTTTCCGCGGTGAGGTTAGACAGCTCGTACATCCCCTTAGGATTCGTCGGCGCCTCCTCGTTCACCGGAAGGGAGGCGGCCGGCCCGTATTCCCCCCGGGTGCCGGAAAAAACCACCTTCGCCTTTGGGTTGTGCCTCCTTATAGCCTCCATTACGACGGCTGTTCCCTTGATGTTTATGTCGATGTCGGGAAACGGATCGGTGAGGCTCATCACGTGGCAGACCTGCCCGGCCAGGTGAAAAATATAGTCGTTCTCCGGGACAAGGTAATTCATGACGTTTCTGTCCCTGATGTCGGAGAAATTCACCCTTACCCTTTCCCTTATCGGCTCGATGTTGAACAGGTTTCCGCCGTAGTCTGTGAGCATGGCGTCCGTCAGGGTCACGTCGGCGCCGAGCTCCACCAACCTTATTGCAAGGTTGCTCCCGATGAAGCCCAACCCCCCGGTGATGAGGGCCTTTTTCCCCTTAAATGAATCTTTCATAGAGGCTGTTTTCTCGCTTTAAACCATGAGCAGTTCATATCGGGACTATATCGCATATCTTTCCCTGCCGATTGTAAAAATATCGCCTCCGTGACAGTCGATCGCAACGACCGCCGGGAAATCGATAAACTCAAACTCGAAAAGGGCCTCCGGGCCGAGCTCCCCGTAGGCGATCACCTTGGCCGACTGTATATGACGGGACAAAAGCGCGCCAACACCCCCCGTAGCGGCGAAGTAGACTCCACCCTTCTCCACGATCGCCCTTTTTACCTCGTCTCCCCTCTCACCCTTTCCTATGGTCCCCCTGAGCCCCAGGGAGTAGAGCCCCGGCGCGTATTTGTCCATCCTCGCCGCGGTTGTAGGACCCGCGGAGCCTATTGCCATCCCCTCGGGCGCCGGTGTTGGGCCGACGTAATAGATGATACCCCCTTCAACCGGAAAGGGGAGCGGATCGCCGGCATCGATCAAATCGACCAATCTCTTGTGGGCGGCGTCCCGGGCGCCGTAGACCACACCGGAGATAAGGACAGAATCCCCCGCCTTAAGCGCCCTTACGTCTTCATCGCCGAGGGGCGTCACGAGACTTATCGCCCCTCTACCCCCCTTACCTTTTACCAAGATCGACACCCTCTAAATATAGTCCCAGTTTTCAACGAAGATTGAAGATACCACAGTTTTACGGTGAAAGCAATCGTTTTAGAAGACCCGCCGTTGTTTACTCCCTTTTTTATTCGAGGCGCAAAAAATGACGATTTGTCCCTTTTTACTTGACAGAATAAACGCTGTTTAATAAAATTAACATTGTTCACGGTTGGTTCTATTCTCAAGGCTCAAAAATAGCTGAATTAAATATATAGAGGATCTTTTTAAGGAGGGATGTAAGATGTATGATTTCATTCTGACAAAAGAGGAAAAGGCCTTCAGGGACGAGGTGCGGGAGTTCACGAGGGAAGAGGTCACCCCCGACTTTCTGAGGTCGATGGACAAAGACAAGATAAGCTACCCGAGGGAGTTCGTGGAAAACCTTGCAAAGCACAACCTCATCGGAACGCGCTTTCCGAAGGAGTGGGGGGGAAGGGGGATGAGCTGGGTCGGCGAGATCGCCGCCCTGGAGGAGGTGGGGTGTCTCGGGATCGCCCTGGGGTGCGCCTTCTCGATGCCCTCCATCGTGGGGGAGGCGCTCGACAAGTTCGGCACCGATGAGCAGAAGGAGAAGTACCTGAAGCCGATGCTCGAAGGGAAACTGGTCTCCGCAGAGGCGCTGACCGAGCCGAGGGGCGGCTCCGACTTTTTCGGCGCCACCACGAAGGCGGTCCTCGAGGGGGATCACTTCATACTGAACGGCCAGAAGCGCTTCGTGGTGGGGGCGGTGGAGGCGGACTTCTTCCTCGTCTACTGCAGGACGAACTTCGACCCGGACGCCCACAAGTACAGCAGAATCAGCCTCTTGATCGTGGACAAGGGGCCGGGGGTGGAGACGGAATACCAGTACGGGCTTATGGGATGCAGGGGGGGCGGCACCGGGCGTCTCGTCTTCAGGGACGTAAAGGTTCCAAAAGAAAACCTGGTCGGGGAGCTTCACGGTGGAGCCTTATGCTTCAACCAGATGATGATCCCGGAGAGAATGACGTCGGCCGCGGGATGCCTCGCCGTATGGGCGAGCCTCGATATCGCCCTGAGATACACCAACAAGCGCGCCGCCTTCGGCAGGCTCATCAGGAAGTTCCAGGCGGTCAACTTCTTGATAGCGGAGTCCGTAACCCAGCTCGACGCGGCAAGGGGGATCTGCTACCTGGCGGGGCGGGCCATCGACAACGACTACCCGAACGTCAGGAGGATTGTCAGCGAGGCGAAGAAGTTCGCAACGAAAGCCGGCTGGGACATCGTCAACAACGCCATGCAGGTCATGGGGGGGATAGGCTACACCGATGTATACCCGATCGAGAGGGCGCTCAGGGACTTCCGCCTCTGCATGATCTGGACGGGGACGTCGGAGATCATGAGCCTCCTCATCCAGCACGAGTATTACGACGAGATACTGAACCAGCCCTACAACAGGAGGGAGATGGAGCGGGACGCCATGAACCCGGACGTCGCGGAGCGCTGCTTCACCGACGAGGACATGTGGGAAGTTCACGAGGGGGGAAAGGCGGCGGACTAAGGGGCCACCGCCAACTTGTCATCGGTTGTTGGCTGTTGGTTGTTTTCTATTGGATATTGGCCGTTTTCTATTAAATATTGGCTTTCGTGGAAGCCCGAAAACCGACATCGACCGGATAAGGGGGGTGTGCCGTTAGCCATCCCCGCCCGGGCCGAATGGGGGAAGTGCCTGAAACCGCTCTCCGCCGGGAGTCCGTATAAGTGGCAGGGGGGTGGAGGAGGGGATCGCGCAAGAGATAGCCGGCATATAAAGGACTATGCGAGGGAAAAACGATATGGAACTGAAAAAACTGGAAGGGGAGGAGCTGAGGGACATCCTCATTAGGAACTGGATGACCCACGACGCCCTCTGGTACGGGGAGGCGGCGGCCAAGCTCGGGATGGCGGAGGCAAGCCCCATGAACCTCAGGGTATGCAGGACGCTGGGGAAAATCGAGTTCAAACGCTACATGAAGGCGGCCGGCGCCAAGCCCCCGACGAACATGGTGGAGCTCGAGGAGATTTACAGGGAGGGTATGAAGATATTCGTTCCGCCCTTCATGAATTTCACCTTCACGTTTAACGACGACGGCACTGTCGTGGCTGAGGTGTTCGACTGCTTCGCCTTCAACGGAATGACGAAGGCGGGGGTAATAGGGGAGTACGAGTGCGGTATCTTCGAGCGGATCGAGGGGTGGTTCGACGCGATGGATCTGAAATACACCCGCACCCCCGACCTCTCCCGATGCCTCAAGCACAAGGGAGAGAAGTGCGTGGTCAACTTAAATTTTAACTTTTCAAAAGAGTGAGGAGACCTAAATGCGGCCGACGCCCTACGACGAGCTGAAGGAGCAGGAGCGGGAGGTGAGGCGGGAGATGATCCTCTCGGCGGCGCTCAAGCTCTTCGCCGAGAAGGACTACAAGAGCGTCACGGTGAGGGAGATCGCCAAGGAGGCGGGGATGAGCCCCGGCACGATATATCGGTACTACCAGAACATCGACGACCTCTTTATGGATGTCTTTGTCGCCAGCGTAAAGGAGATAAAGGAGATCATCGATAGCGAGTGCTTGACGGATAAGGGGTGCTCCCTGAGGAGGCTCTGCAAGGTATACATTAATTATCTCAACGACAACTTCTCCTTCTACCTGATGATGGGCCACTTCATGCTGGCGGGAAAGCTCTCCTTCGAGGCGACCGGGAGGCTGAACCCGATAATGAGGGATTTGATTGACATGATCGAGAAGGTAGTGATCGCCATCTCACCCGATGGAAAACCGAAGAACAGCCGTACCATCTCCCACGCCCTCTTCGCGGCGCTCAACGGAAACATGATCAGCTACGCCAGGTACCCGGGGAGGACACAGGAGGAGATACGGGGCTACATCCTGAAGCTCACCGACGTCGTGGCGGGGCTGTTTGAAGAGAGCGTCATGGGCGGCAGTAAATAGCTTGATTTAAATGAAATATAGGGCGTCTCCGAGCGTCTAAGACTTTAGATATTTTGGATGGATAATTTTTGATATTTTTTTGAAAGGAGATAAAATGTCTGTGAATAAAAACCTGCTTGCCCCGTGCGGCCTTTACTGCGGCGTCTGCGCCATCTACATCGCCCACAGGGACAACAACCAGAAGTTCAAGGAGATACTCACCGGGGTCTACGGCGTGCCGGTGGAGGAGATCCGGTGCGAGGGTTGTCTCTCCCCCGAGCCCTTTGTCTACTGCAGGAGCTGCCCCATCAAGGACTGCACGAGGGAGAGGAAATACGATGGGTGCCACCAGTGCGACGAGTTCCCCTGCCAGCATATCGACAACTTTCCCATCCCGGTGGGGAAGAAGGTGATCTTAAGGGCCGTCCCCCAATGGCGGGAGATGGGAACCGAGGCCTGGGTCAATGCGGAGGAGGAGCGCTATAACTGCCCCGAGTGCGGATACGCGCTGTTTCGCGGGGCGAAGAAGTGCAGGGAGTGCAAGACGGAGGTGGATCTGGATTAGGCCGACCCTCGGGCTCAAATGAGCCAGTTTAAAAGTTTCGTCTCCTCTTAAAGGGGGGCGGGGAAAAACCGCCCCCTTTTTTTGATTTGATTTTTCGATGGCCGTGGACTATTATTCAGTGGAGTCTTGTAAGAATCGAATTGGATTAAAAGGTCAACGGATAAAAGGAGTAAAATGCGATGGCAACCGAAACAAAGTTTGTCAGGAAGTTCGATGAAGAGGGCGTCAATATCTACTACTCGAACCTGCTGAATATCAGCACCTCCCCCTTCGACGTCACGATAGCCTTCGGGAAGGCCTTTATAAATCCCGCCGAGACCATGTCCGGCAACACCGAGGTTATCCAAAAGTTCGAGGTCATGGTCCAGATGAGCCCGGAGCACGCGAGATCGCTTCTCATGCTTCTAAAAGAACAGATGGACAAGTACACGGCCAGGGCCAGCCAGGACTACACGAAGGAGAGCAAACACTGATGGCCCTTTGATCTCCTCCCGTAAGGTTTTTCTCAATCCTTGTCATCCTGCCTTAGGAAGGTAGGCTTCCCCTCGGAAAACCGAGGAAGTGCAAAGCGAAGTTGATTCCATCAATACAGAAGCGGCTCCTTTTGCGAAATCCTGTTTGCCGACATTGGATTAAATCACGTTTCCGAATTAGGATAAGAAACCTCATTAATGAATATAAGCAGTGACTCCTCAGGACCGGCATATCATTGATATGAATCCCTCCATTTACCCCTCAATTTAAAAGAAAGCGGACGGAACTAGCCAACCACCTTCACCCCCCGATCATCGCCTCGATCTCGTCGGCCGTCGGCATCCTCCCCGCGACCTTGACGGCGCCGTCGACGGCCAAGGCCGGGGTGGTCATCACGCCGAAGTCAGTTATTTTCTTTAAGTCCGTCACCTTTTCCATCTCGTATTCAATCCCGAGCCTTTTCGCCGCGGCCTCGGTCATCTCGTAAAGCGTCTCGCACCTTGCGCAGCCCCCGCCCAGAATCTGAAGCTTTTTCATATCATATTCCTCAAGTTATTTTCATAAACTTATTTAAAAGAGTGTGCCGTAAATCATCCCTGCCGCCGTGGACATGACGATTACCAATATAATATATATAAGCGTCTTTGCCGTTCCCATCACGCTCCTGATGACGAGCATGTTCGGCAGAGACACCGCAGGCCCTGAGAGCAGGAGCGCAAGGGCCGGCCCCTTCCCCATCCCCGCCCCCATCAGGCCCTGGAGGATCGGAACCTCGGTTAACGTCGCAAAGTACATAAAGGCGCCCGATACGGCCGCAAAGAGGTTCGCGCCGAGGGAGTTTCCCCCTACAGCCGAGGCAATCCACGAAGACGGTATCAGCCCCTCGCTCCCCGGCCTCCCCAGGAGCGCGCCGGCGATCATCACACCGGCGAAGAGAAGGGGGAGAATCTGCTTCGTGAAGTCCCATGTGGATGAAAACCACCCCCTCGCCTCGGCGTCGCCCGTTCCGGTTATCGCCGAGAGTCCGACAATCCCAACGCTGAAGGAGATTATCGGAAGGTCGGGAAGGGCGAACGCAAAAACGACGACCGCCACGGCCGCGATCGCCACCTTCCACCAGGAAGCCCCGAACCACAAAACGAGGACGACAGAGAGGGCAACGGAAAAGGCTCCCGTGATTGCCCACTTGTTAAAAAAGATAAAACCCCATACGCCCGTGGGCTCCTCCGGCCTCCCCCAGTTGGCGAAGACGAGAATCCCGATCATGGCAAGGAAGAAGAGCCCGTTCTTGTAAAGAGGCCTCGTTACCTCCGGCTCCGGCATCGCCGCCTGGACCTTCACCTTTTCCGCCTCCTCCCTTCTGTATATGAAATGCATGACGAGGCCGATAATGACGCTGAAGAGGATCGCCCCCACCCCCCTCGCTATCCCGATCTCGAGACCCAGGACCCTCATCGTAAGGACGATGGCAAGGATGTTTATCGCCGGGCCGGAGTAAAGGAAGGTCGTCGCCGGCCCCAGCCCTGCCCCCACCCTCGAAATCCCTGCGAAGAGGGGGAGTATCGTGCAGGAGCAGACCGCCAGGAAGGAGCCGGAGACCGCCGCCACGCCGTATGAGACGACCTTCTTTGCGCCGGCGCCGAGATATTTCATCACTGCGTTCTGGCTGAGAAAGACGGTCACCGCCCCGGCGATGAAGAGGGCCGGAAGGAGGCACATGACTACGTGCTCCCTGGCGTAGAGCTTGGTCAGATACAACGCCTCCATGACGGCACTGTCGAAGCGGGCGTTTCCCAGCGGGAGAAAATGAAAGGCGAAAAAGACCGCCAGCATTAATAAGAGTATCTTCCCCTCGATTTTGTATTTTTCATTCGGTCCCATATTGTCTTTGATTCCTTTTATAAAGGTTTTTCATTGAGGTTTCGCTGTTCATGTGATCACTCGCTCCCACCGGAGACGAGTCTCAGGCGGGCTTCCGCCTCTTTCTTTATTACCCTGTCCACGCAGCCGAAGAAGTCGAGGGCGCAGGGAATGGCTATACTGTAATAGACCTTGAGACCCTCCTTTTCGTCCCTGACTATCCCGGCACCCTTGAGAACGGCGAGGTGCTTCGAGACGGTTGATATGTCCGCCCCGATCATCTCGGTCAGCTCGCATACGCACCTCCTTCCGCCGGAGAGCTCGTCAAGGATGAAGAGCCGCGTGGGGTGGGCGATCGCCTTGAGCATCGAGGCCCTGATCTCGAGCCTGGCGAACCTCTCTCTCGATTTTTCGTCCACGTTTATCCCCCCCTTTTGGACTTTTTGCCTTGCTTTTTCCTTCTATTTTACTATTTGGCATTATAGCCAAATAGTTCATAAAAGTCAAGGTTTTTTATCTCCCTCAAAAGTTATTTAGCGGCCCGAGTGAAATATTAAAATACTTTAATTTTATTCTTGACAATCCCTTTTACTATTGTAGAATACTGATAAAATTTGAGGGTGATGTATTCATTTTTACACTCATCTTAAAAACAAAATATTAGGAGGTTTATATGAAAAAAGTATTAGTAGCAGCTGTATCTATCATCTTTGTTGCGACGGCCCTTTCCGCCTTTGCGGCGGATACCACGTTCGAGGGCCAGTACCGGGTGAGGGCCTGGAGCGAGTACAACTTCGACAAGAAGCTCGAGGACACAACCCGCCTTCCCGGGCACGAAAACGCCCAGTACGACGGCTGGTTCGACCAGAGGTTCCGCCTCACAATTACCCATACAAGGAGCGAGTTCTTGAAGGCGGTTATAAGGTTTGACCTCGTAGAGGACACCTGGGGACAGCAGAGAAACCTGTTCATTAACAACAGCGGCACGGATTTCATCAATCTGGCCTATATCGAGTTCACGCTTCCCAGTATCGGCACGTTTACCGTGGGTAAGTTCAACGAGACCTACGGCTACGGCCTCGTGTTCAGCGACGAGGGTGATGGCACCATAGGCCTCACCGGCGCCCGCTGGGCGAACGCCTGGGGACCCGTCGCCGTTTCTGTCATGTACGCGAAAATGGCTGACAGGGTGACAACCGGCACCGGAAACATCTGGTACAACTGGGACGCCAATCTCTGGGCAATGAACGTCAAGATCACCCCAGTCGAGAATCATGTAATCGAGCTCTTCGGCGGATACGTTCGGGACAATGACGCCACCGCGGGAAGCGGTCTTGGCGGCATTATCAATAACAATTATCTAAATATATTTTCCGCCGATTACAGCGCGAATGTTGGCTTTGCCGGTATTGCCTACACCTGAAACATCGCCGACATGATCGATATTGCGATCGAGAACAGCTACGTTTTCGGTCACGCCACGCGCCACTACGGCCCCGGACTCTCAAATCCATCCCCTCCCGGTTCTCCTTTTATGGGGTCTCCGAGCATTCAGATTCAAGGTTACAACATATACGCGGATGTCTCCTATTACAACGACCTTTTAAGGGTCGGCGTGGCATTTATCATGGGGAGTGGCCAGCACCACTTCTGGAATGATCCCCCAACTTTCCCAAACCTTTATTCCTTACAAAATATCAATGTCAATTACATCAGCCAGGACGATTTCGCCTTCAATAATATTCTTGTTGGCACAGGCGGCGGCACAAACTCCATCTACCCATATCCAGTAAGCCTCTTCGGCGGGATGAGCATCGAGAACATCACTGCGGTAAAGCTCTACTTCGAGATCTGCCCGATCGAGAAGCTGACGCTTAACGCATCGATAACCTGGGCCAAGTGGACGGAAGATGTGGGTTGGAATCTTACCGGTACCAGAACGAACATAGTTCAGGCAAAGGGCTCGGCATATACCCATCCCGCAGCTAGATACGGTAACTATTTCTATAACTCCTGGGACGTCAGCGACGACCTGGGTTGGGAGCTCGACTTCGGCTTCTCCTACGAGATAATGGAGGGGCTGACCTACTCCCTTGACGTGGGCGTCCTCTTTACGGGAGACTCCTTCGACTACGAGAAGGCGGACGGCACCCGGGGCGACTGGGGCGAGATTTGGTCTATCTCCAACCAGTTGCTGTACGAGTTCTAAAGAATCCCTATCTAGAGACCAAGAAAAACCCCGGCCGTTATTATACGGTCGGGGTTTTTAGTAACAAAATACTAACTCACTAATCCTCTCCGAATAAAGGGCTTCTTTAAAAATCCCATTGAAAATTAAATCTTTTTAATTATTCCTTGACAATCCTTTCCATTATTGATATTCTTCCCTTTTAAATCCTGCCCGTCTTGATAGCCTTTGTATATTTTGTATATCAAATCCACCTAAATGTGTTCATCTAAATATATATAAGGAGTTCCAAATGAGAAGATTTCTGATTCTGTTGCTCGCTGTCATGTTCATCGCAACGGCCTTTACGGCCCTTGCCGCCGAGACCACATTCAGTGGCATCTATTATATAAGGGCCTGGAGCGAGTACAACTTCGACAAGAAGCTCGAAGATTCGACCGCCCTTCCATCACACGAAAATCCCCAGTACGACGGTTGGGTTGACCAGAGGTTCAGGCTCACCATCACTCACAAAAGGAGCGAGTACTTAAAGGCGGTTATAAGGATCGACCTTGTGGAGGATACCTGGGGACAGCAAAGAAACCTGAGAATCAACAACTCCACGGTCGGCGCTTCCTCACCCTGGGCATACCTCGAGTTCACTTTTCCCAAGCTCGGAACGTTTACCGCAGGGAAATTCCCACAGACTTACGGCTACGGCCTCGCATTCAGCGATAACGGTGCGGGAACCACAACGCTCAACGGACTCACCGGCGTTCGCTGGGCAAATGCCTGGGGACCCGTTGCCGCATCGCTCCTTTATGCCAAGATTGCGGACAGGGTAACCAGGGGATCGAACAACAGCTGGTACAACTGGGACGCCGATCTGTATGCCATGAACCTGAAGGTTGCTCCTGCAAAAAATCATCTAATAGAGCTTTTCGGCGGATACATGCAGGACAATGACGCCAACGGCGCCGGCAACCTCGGCGGTGTTTTGAGAAACTCTTATGCATGGTCAACGCTTAGATGGCTCGGGGTCGGCGGCGATTATTGCGCCGACATCGGGTTTGCGGGTCTTGCATACACCGGTAAAATTGGAGACATGTTCGACATAAAGTTTGAGAACAGTTATGTATTGGGCCATGCCACACGGCACTACGGTCCCGGGCTTTTTGTCCCGGTTGCCGGCGCAAACATGGCGCCGCCGAGCATCCACGTCAACGGATGGAACATCTACACCGACCTCTCCTACTACAACGACCTCTTGAGGGTCGGCATGGTCTTTCTCATGAGCAGCGGTCAGCATCACCTCTGGGTTGACCCAGTCAATGGCCCAAACTACTCTTCCTACGACAACATCAACATGAACTACATCAGCCAGGCACAATTTGAATTTAACAAGATACTGGTCGCCAAAGGTGGAGGCATAAATTCGATCTACAGAAATTCGCTCTTCGGCCAGTGGAGCACAGAAAACCTTACTGCGGCAAAGCTCTACTTCGAGATATGCCCGGTGGAGAAGCTGACGCTTAACGCCTCGGTCACCTGGGCAAAGTGGACGGAGGACGTTGGACAGAACTTTGCGGGCACCAGGGCGGCCCTGGTTTCTTCCAAGGGCGCAGGATATCCCCACCCGGCGGTAAGATACGGCAACTATATGTACCAGTCGTGGGATGCCAGCGACGACCTGGGGTGGGAGGTTGACTTCGGATTCTCATACGAGATTATGGAGGGGCTGACCTACAAATTTTGCGCGGGAGTCCTCTTTACGGGCGATTCCTGGGATTACGAGAAGGCGGACGGCACCAGGGGCGGCTGGGGCGAGATATGGTCCATCACCAATGTGCTCCTGTATGAGTTCTAAAGAATCTCGATTGAGAGTAAAAATCCCCGGTGGGAGACCGCCGGGGGTTTTTAATATAATCTTATAATCATCTAAAAGAAAGACCTATCGGGACTTGAAAATCTGATTTTTTCGAGACTAATATTTCAAGGAGTTCCAAATACTGAAACCAATCAAATGTTCTCTACCTTAACGAGATGTTCTTCTGATATTTGATCCTTAATCCACCTCCAAATACCCCTTAACTTTGTTACCACCCACAGCTGATGGACATCTTTTTGGATCCCTATTAATTCTGCGACATTTTCCTCGTGATTTCTGTACATGGGGCGCAGATGAAAGAGCAAAGTGTGTGAATTGCTTATCGAATCGAATATCACAACGCTCGGATACAACAGACCCTTTGCAATTTTCAGGTTATCCGGCCGCTCATCTATAAAGATGCTTCTTTCCTTAAAAACCAAGAACGGTTTGTATAAAAACACAAGCTTATCTCCTTCTTTAATAAACCTTCCATAGCTTCTGTTTTTCACGGATTCAATATTTTTAGAGCTGAATACACGAATATGTTTTTCCCCTCTGACATCGAATCTTTTCCACTTCATGGTGATATTATCTTTGAAAATGACTATGCCAAACACGGAAAGCCTAAAAGACCAGCCAGCCAACTTGATGCACAACAAAACAATTATCATTGAGATTATAAATCCCAAAAATACACTTAGAATAGATAATACGGTGAAGAAAAAGAGTAGAAGCAGCCTGACTATTTTAAGAAGAAGGCCCGCAAAGGGAATGGGCGACAGAAACGATAAGGTCTCAACGACACCGCTCGTGAGCCAAACCACGAAAAAGATTACAGCGCAGAAAAGCACTATCAGAATTACAGCGACTATACTTATTATATTAGATACACCATCACCCACCCCCCCCGCTAAACCACCCGACGTTGCCGCGTATGCCGTAGCGATCCCAAAATTATCAAGGATTGAAGAGACGTATTTACTCAAAGGGGCGTTCAAGCTGTCCACTATCGATGGGACCCTTGAGGAAAAAGCGAGAACGGCGAAAACCTTATGCTCGACCAATTCGAATCCGTCCAAGAACTTCTTCAATGGAGGCAGTGCTTCACCAATGGTGTCTTTCAAAGCGATTATCAACAATATTAAAGCAGCAGGGATCAGAAACCAGAGTGAGTTGTACCAGCTCAAAGGTTCCGATTTTGTCTTGGCCTTATAGAATTCAAATCCCCCGACACATACCATGCCTAAAAGAGGATTGATAGCTATTCCAACCATTGTCGATATCTCCGATGCGATCATTTCACTCCTTTTGACAAAAGAGTCTATTTTATGGGCCTTCTCTTTGACCACATCTAAACTGCTTGATGCATCATTGGCAATGGCATAAGTAGATAATAAGATAAAAAGTACTAGCAAATATACAATTTTACTGTTCCTTAATTTTATCATGCTTCCACAATCCCCAAAAAAGGCTACTGCTTTAAAATCCTCTATTTAGAAATTTTTTTATGGACTTCCAAACCTTGTTTCACGCCGCTTTGCCAACGATGTTATTGGTATGCCATTGACCCAACTCAATAAAAACAATTCATAAAAACCAGCCCTGCCGTTATGGGCAGATAAAGTCAATGCTTTTTATATTAGGGATGAGAAACTCCACCCTCAAACAAAATACCTCGGCAGCATGTAATGGGCCGATTTCATCTGAGCTTTCAGGAAGCGCTTCTTCGATGGACTCATCACAATGTAGAATATCGTGCAGAGAAGAAGCATCCCGATAATAACACCACAGATAATTAGAAGTATGGTTTTCATCTTGACATCCGTGCTTAAACTTTAACCCTCATATTTACCAATAAGGTCTTCCGCTATCATCCCAGAGGCGATGACCGACGGCAGTCCGCCTCCTGGGTGCGTGGAGGCCCCGACGAGATACAGCCCCTTTATGCCCTTCGATTTAGACGCGGGCCTGTAAACGGTAGTGTTGGAGACATCCTGCTGAAACATGTAGATGCTCCCCTCCGGGGCGAGGAGGTCTTTTTCGTAGTCCTCCGGCGTGATCATCTTCGCCACCTTCACGTGATTTTTGAGCTCCGGGACGTATCTTTCAGACATATAATCTATGTATTCATCTATCAGGGACTGTTTTACATCCCTCCAGCTCCTGTCCCTAAGTCGGTTCGGTCCGGTCAGCGTCATGACGAGGATGTGATTCCCCTTAGGAGCAAGCCCCCTGTCCGAGAAGGTGGTCCAGCTGATGAGGCCGAACTGCTCCTTGGGCAGCTCATTCTTCTTGATGACGTTCCAGTAATTGCTGTTCAACTCTTCCACGGGCAGCGTGCAGAGGGTGTGGTGGGAATCGAGGGGCGGCTCGTAGTCTACCCCGAGGAGGAGGAGGGGGGCCGCGACGGACGGCTCCATGCTCTTGATGCCGGTCCGCGCCATAAAGCCCAAATGCTCCTCCCCGATGAGATCGAGGTATAGAGCTTTTGCGTTGATGTTGGATATTACGAGGTCGGTTGTGATTTCCGCCCCGTCGCCGAGGACCACTCCGACGGCCCTTTTGTCTTTCACGATGACCTTTTTGACCAACGTGTCTGTTCTCACCTCCATACCGAACCCCTTGCCGATACGGGCCAGCGCCTCGGGAAGGGCGATCATCCCCCCCTTGCTGTAGTAGAAGCCCTTGTGCTCCGCCCAGGGGAGCATGGTCATGTGTCCGGGGCAGAGCTCCGGGGGGAGCCCCATGAAGCTCGCCTGAAACGAGAGGGATTCCTGGATCCTCGGGTCTTTGAAGTAGGAGGACATCACCTGCTGATAGCTCTTGACGAAAAGAGGGATATACCCTAATAACGACGGGGTCTTGATTAACATCCTCGCCATATCGGAATACGTGTTGGCGGGGGAGAGAAAGAACCCCTTAAGGGCCGTGCTAAGAAAGCCCTCCATATATTCTGCGTATCTGTACCACCCCTCGACGTCGCCCGGGGCGATCTTTTTTATCTCCTCGGCATACTCGTCCTTGGACACGGGGTATCTTATCTTTGTCCCGTCCTTCAGCGCAATGGTGTATATCGGATCCAGGGGGATAAGCTCCACTTCGTTTTCGAGGGACGTCCCCAGGCGCTGAAAGCAGAGGTCTATTATCTCAGGGATCATGATGATGGAAGCCCCCGCATCGAACCTGAAGCCGTCCGACTCAAGGGTGGAGCAGTAGCCTCCTATTCGGGGGCTCTGATCGACGACGAGGGTCTTCCTTCCCCCCTTGGATAAAAGTGCGCCGGCGGAGAGTCCCCCCAGCCCGGCCCCGATGACTATCGCGTCGTAATCAGCCATAAATGTATCTCCACATAGAATCGCTGTCGAAAAAGAATAAGCTTCAAGTCCAAGTTTTTCCTGAGATCGAGAAGGTCTTTCTCTGGTATGTAATAGGACATAATAGTACGACTAATAGGACGATGGACACCGATCGAGATTCCAAATCCAGCCTCGCTATTTCTCAACGCTTATGGAAACCTCGAAGGCCCCGGTATTGTCGGAAAAGCAATCCTCACAGTCGTTGTAGCCGAGATAGAGCCTCCCTTCTTTAGGTGCGGAGAGGATAAGCTCCTTCCCAACGGAGAAGGGATCGCCCGAATAGTCGCTCTTCTCTTCAGCCGCTTCTATCCTGCTTACGAGGGCCTTTAATCCCTTCCCGGCAAAGCCGTCCGCTATCACATCGTCCGGATTACGGTAGGGGGGACAGCCGGTCCTTCCGTCGCAGGGGGGGTCGGTCTTGCTGGCGGAGGCGACGATGGTTATCTTGTCCCCCTTTTTCACGTCGATTCCGGTATCGAACCAGCGGGTTGCGGTGTTCACCACAAAGGCGTAGGCTCCATCTCCACCCATTCCGACCGCGGCCCCGCCCTTGATAATCCCCTCCTTTGCCCCCCTGGTGTTCAACACACCCTCTTCCGCCGCAAGGAGCGAGGCTGAAATGATTACTAAGGCAAGAAATAATAACGCGGCAAGGCTTCTTCTATTCATCGATCCCCCCTCCCCCCGATGGGGAAAAAACACTATTTTTGCTGTCGACCTTTTTTAGACGTAACGGTGCTTCAGCGTAAGATTACCATAACAGCTGATAATATGCTATTCAAAATAGATCGAGTATCGGTTGTGTTTCCGATTCAATGAGATCCCGAGCACCTATTACGTAACGGCCTTGACCTTCTCAATGTAGTTACGGCCCTGGATAAGCTCCCTGACGACCCTGTTGTTTTCGTCCACCAATATGTGCTTCGGGACGAAATCCATAGCCTCCTCCGTCTCCATCACGGAGTAGCCGGCGATGATGACCAGGTCGCCGGGGCTTATGTGCCTCGCCGCGGCCCCGTTGATGCCGATCACGCCCGAATCCGCCTCCCCCTCTATTACGTAGGTCTGGAGCCTGTTCCCGTTCGTGATGTCGTAAATCCACACCTCTTCGTACTGAAGGATATCGGCGGCCTTCATGAGGGTTAAGTCTATCGTTATACTCCCCTCGTATTCCAGATCCGCTTCCGTTACGATTGCCCGGTGGATCTTCGATTTACAGATCGATCTTAACATTTCTCAAACTCCTCTCCCAGAACTGTGTTGTCGATGAGTCGAGTGCTTCCGATATATACGGCAATGGCGAGCAGCGCCCTGTCCCATACCACTCCAACGAGGTCCTCTATAGTCTCCGGGTTGACAAGCTTGACGTAATCTATGGTGGCGATGTCTTCGGTCATAATGATGCCGATGGCCCTGTCGGTTAAGGCCCCGATTCTCCTCTCGCCGTTGTCGAAGAGCTCCCTTACCGCCAAGATCGCCTTATAGAGGCACAGCGCGGACTTTCTCTCTTTAGGCTTCAGGTACTCGTTTCTGGAGCTCATGGCAAGGCCGTCCGGCTCACGGACTATGGGCATTCCGATAATACCCACGTCCATGTTGAGGTCCTTGACCATTCGTTCTATGACCTTGAGCTGCTGGTAGTCCTTTCTCCCGAAGATTGCGATGTGGGGGAGGACACAATTAAAGAGCTTTGCGACCACTGTTGCAACGCCCCTGAAGTGCACAGGTCGGGGCGTGCCGCAGAGATTTTTTGAAACCCCATCTACCGTAACAAACGTCTGGTATCCCTCGGGATAGACCTCCTCGACCTGGGGGTGAAATATAACATCCACCCCAACTTCCTGCATCATCTCCCTGTCTCGATCAAAATCCCTGGGATACTTATCCAGGTCTTCGTTCGGGCCGAACTGCGTCGGATTCACAAACACGGACACCACGAGGACGTCGCCCCGTCTTCTTCCCTCCCTCATCAGGGAGAGGTGACCCTCATGGAGATATCCCATGGTGGGCACAAGGGCAATGACCTTTCCCTCCACCCGCAGATCCTGAGAATAGGCCTGCATATCCTTTATCTTTTCGATTATCTCCATTATCAACTCCCATCTAAATTTTGCGTCAGCGATTTCAAATTAGTATATTTTTTACACAAAGTCAATACTCAAAATCGACCGACGAAGCAACCCGGCCCGAAAACCTTCCCAACACCCTCTTCAATCGACATTCCTGTTATGAATAAATATGTTCATTGGTCGGGAACTGCTTCGCATGTACCTCGTCGACGAATTCCCTGACCGCCTTTTCCGCCATTTCCTTGAGATTGGCGTATTCCTTTACGAACTTCGGCCTCTTGCCGAAGGAGAGCCCCAGGATGTCGTGCATTACAAGCACCTGACCGTCGCAGTCGACCCCCGCCCCGATGCCGATCGTTGGGATACTCACCGATTCGGTTATCTCTTTTGCGAGGGTCGACGGTATCGCCTCGAGGACTACGGAGAACGCCCCCGCCTCCTCGACCGCCTTTGCATCCATGAGGAGTTTCTTTCTGCTGACATCGTCTTTACCCTGGACCTTGTAACCCCCCATCCTGTGCACGGACTGGGGAGTAAGCCCGATGTGCGCCATAACGGGGATGTCCATGTTCGTTATGGCGGCTATTTTGTCTTTCACGTTCTCCCCCCCCTCGAGCTTGACCGCCTCCGCGTGTCCCTCCTTCAGAAAGCGCCCGGCGTTCAGCAGCGTCTCCTTGATGGAGGTGTGGTAGCTCATAAAGGGCATATCGCCCACGACCAGGGCCTCCGGCTTCGCCCGGGAGACCGCACCGGTCAGAAACAGCATATCGTCCATGGTGATGGGAAGCGTGGATTCCATCCCGCAGACGACGTTTGCGGCGCTGTCGCCCACGAGAATTACATCCACCCCCGCATCCGAAAATATCTTGGAAAAACAGAAGTCGTACGCCGTAATCATGGTGATCTTCTCACCCTCGTCCTTCATCTTCTTCAGGTCCAGAATTGTAACTTTCCTCGTCATCTCAATTCCTCCTTTTCCATAGAATCGGCTAAAAGTCCCAAAATAAAAAACCCCCCGTGCCATTGGACACGGGGGGTTGATGAAATAACTTGATTTCCTTAATTTACGCCCTTAATAGCGGCAGGCCGATACCTTTTATCTCGGATTTTTTTCTTGATTTGAGCCCGGAAGATAATTGCCTGAAGTCCCTGTATTGAAATCTCTCTTATAAAACCGCCCTTTGTCTCACCTCAAATGTCTGAATCGAACGATCTCTTCGCTGTCGAATTACAAGGGTTATTCGGCATCAGTGCTTCTCTCGTCCCCGCTCCCCTGTATCTGAGTATCTCTCCCAAACATCCTTTCCCACGCATTCTTAATGGCCTCTCCCACACATACTCAAAATTGTAATCCCGCCTCTCTGAAATCCCTTCTCCCTGAAATCCTCTTTCCCTGACCCCTCTCTCCCAAGCACTTATCTATCTTCCCAAAGCCCCTTAAGACAAATATCGATATCCCGATATCCCGATATCCAATATCTGTCTGCCGTTATTGTGTCCGTCCCAGTCCGCCCTCCGCCGTAAATATCGATATTTCGGCTAAGGCTTGGATCCAAGCGGCACAAAATATTGGGTACCCGATCTGAATTTTTTTACCTCTTTTACCAGTTCCCTGAAATCCCCCTCGTTCGCAACGAAATCGACCTTGTTTGTGCTGATGACCAGAAGCGGGGTCTCGCTGTAGTTAAAGAAGAACTCGTTGTAAGCCGAGATTACCCTTTCGAGATACTCGGGGTCAACGCCCCTCTCGTATGAATATCCCCTCCTCCTGATCCTTCTCAAGATGACATCCAGGTCGGCCTGAAGGTAGATCACGAGGTCGGGATTAGGAACCTTCGGGTCGAGGATGCGGTACAGCTCTTCGTAGAGGGCTATCTCGTGCTCGTCGAGGTTGATGTGGGCGAAGATCCTGTCCTTTGCGAAGATGTAGTCGGATACGGTGATCCTGTTGAACAGGTCCGACTGGGCAAGCTCAAGCTGCTGCTGGTATCGCGAAAGGAGAAAAAAGAGCTGTGTCTTGAAACCGTTTTTCCTTCGGTCCCGGTAAAAATCCTTCAAAAACGGGTTTTCTTCCGCATTTTCAAAGAGCGTCCTGGCGGAAAACTCGTTCGCCAGAAGTGCGGCCAGAGATGTCTTTCCCACGCCGATGGGGCCTTCGAGGGCGATGTACCTGGCCTTATGCATCGATAACTAATATATAATGCCTTGAGCTTCTTTTTAATAAGTTTGCTATATTAAGTAAAATTTGAATAAAATTCAAAAAATCCAGAAATTTAAAACTGCCGACCCCGCCGACCCCGCCGACCCCCCCCACACATTTGAAAACAGGACATTTTTATAACACATTGCGGGGTATCTGTCCAGCCCTTTTTGCTCTTTCCCCTGTATATTATATATCAGACAATCGTGTTTTGCAAAAGAATAAGACAAAAAGACCAATCCCTCCCCATCATTCACCCCTACCCCCCCATTGATTGTCCCCTGTCAGCCCCCCCGTTAATCAATTAATCCTTGTCGTCCCCCTTGGATTTCCTGCTGAACCTCGAATCGGCTGACCAGGTCTTCTCCCAAAGCTCCTTGATCCCCTCCGCGTCTCTTCGGCTCAGCTCACCGAAGCAGAGCGGAATGACCATATCGTCATCGCTGCCGCTGTCCAGAATATCTTTATCCATCCCCTTTGATGCCTTATCTCTCTCCATCGACTTTTCTTTGCCCTTTTTCATCCTATTTGCCAGCCGTCTCCTCAATCTTCTTGATTGACTTTTTAATCTCCGCCGCGTACTCCTTGGCGTGGGCCTTGCAGAGATCGTCGAACGTAACGTCCTTGTATTTTATCCGGGCGTCCTTTAGTATCTCTTCTATTGTCTCCGAGAGAAAACCCTTTTCCGCCTTGGCGATATGCTCCTGGGGATTTTCGCCGTTCTCTCTCAACGCCTCCATGACGTCCGTAAACCGTATCTTCGACAGGTCTTTTACCGGCAGATACCCCCCTTCGTCGTTGGCCATCTGGGATATCAGCCCCTCGCTTATCAGGACGAAGAGGACGTCGTTTATAAGGTGGACGGGGATGTCGAGAAACTCGGACAGCTCTTCGGAGCCAAGGGGTTCTCTCCCCTCGTGGAAGTTGACGGCAATCGCCATAAAGATCCTCAGGGCTAGGCGTTCCCTGAAGGAGAAGCTGACCCTCTCCGTTGCCGCGTAGCTCCGAAAACCCCCGTAGTTCTGATGGATATACGCCGCCACGGCCCCGAGGATTATCATAAGCCAGCTCAGGTAGAGCCACACCATGAAGAAAGGTATCGATGCGAAGACCGAATATATGATCTTGTACCGGGCGAGACCGAACTGGAACTTTGTATAAAAATATAGGGTAAGCTGCCATAGGGTTCCGCCTACCACCGAGCCGAAGAGGGCGGACGTGAGCTTAACCCTTGTGTTTGGAATCACCTTATAGATGAAGGTGAAGAGAAGCCATATCACGAAATAAGGGAGCAACCTGAAAAATATCTTCAACAGGGTTGAAAAGATGAATATCTCGGAGAGCTTCTCGACTATGGTGTTGCTCTCCATCATGGTGTTCAGGCCGATGGAAAAGAATATTATTATGGGTGAAAGGACGACGATGCTCGTATAGTAGGAAGTCCTGGCGAGCAAGGGGCGCTTCTGACGAATTCCCCATATGTTGTTTATGGTCTGCTCGAAAGAGCCGAGGGCAAAGTAAACCGCCGTGAACGTGACCACAAGCCCAATCGACCCCAGAGTGGCGAAGTTGGTGTTGTCGATATAGTTGATGACGGTGCTGGCTACATCGCTCAGTCCGGGTATCCTTTCAATGATATATTCCTTTGCCTTGTAGTTCACCTTGAGGGCGTTAAGGATGGAAAACGCGAAGGCGAGCATTGGAATCAGAGATATGAGGGTGGTGAAGGTGAGGGCGGCGGCCCTGATCGACACGTTTCTACCCACCAGCGTCTGATATATGAGCTTGATGGTATTCCACTCCCTCTTGATGAAGCTCTCCACCGTGATCTCTCCCTCGTGGGAGGAGGTGATCTTCATGGTGAGGATATTGGTGATCCGCTTTTGAATCTTCAAGAGCGTCCCCTTGAACATGATTTCCCCTTTACTTGAACAATAATTTTAGAGTATACTCGGCCTTATTAAACAATTATATGCCTAATACGCTTTTTGGCAAGGACTTTTTGAATTATTTGTCATTGACCACTCCCGTAAAAAACGGGAATCCAGACAAAATATCGACTGGATTCCCAATCAAGTTGGGAATGACGGAATAATTGCGGTTCCAGTGAAAATGGGAATCCGGAAAAATATCCTTATTGTCATTCCCGTGGAAACGGGAATCCAGACAAAATGTCAACTGGATTCCCAATCAAGTTGGGAATGACGGAATAATTGCGGTTCCCTTGGGAAGCGGGAATCCAGAAAAATATGGAGATAAAACATGTACGACCTGATAATCAGGGGGGGAACGGTCGTCGACGGCACGGGGGCTGATCCTTTCAAGGCCGATCTTGCGGTACTGAACGGAAAGATCGAAGAGGTGGGAGACCTGGCCGACGCGGTGGCTGTGAAAACAATAGACGCAAAGGGAAAGCTTGTCACGCCCGGCTTTGTCGACATCCACAGCCACGCAGACCTCTCGGTCAACCTCGAGGAGCACGAGGATATCCTGATGCCTATGGTGATGCAAGGAATAACCACCTGCATCGGGGGGAACTGCGGCCTGGGGGCGGCGCCGGTGACGGAGGAGAACCGAAAGGACATCGTCGCCTACAACGAGGCCTTCGTCATGCGCCGGGTCGAGACGGACGGTCGCACGTGGGGACTCTCCGAGTTTTTGAGCAACATAGAGAAGCGGGGCATAATATTAAATATGGGGATGCTCGCCCCCCACGGTATCCTACGCCTCTCGGCGGCGGGCCCGGTGAGGAGGCTCCTTGCGGCCGACGAGAAAAAGAGGATGGCTTCCCTCCTCGAAAGGACGATGGAGGAGGGCGCCTTCGGAATGTCGACCGGGCTCCAATACTTCCCCGGCTCCCAGAGCAACACCGAGGAGCTTTTGGATATGGGCAAGGTCCTGTCGAAGTACGGCGGGGTCTTCACCTCCCATCTCAGGAGCTACTGCCATACGCTGCCCAACTCGATCGATGAGGTATTGACCGTCGGCAGAAAGAACGACATCCGGGTCCAGATCTCCCACATATACTGGCAGCCCTACACAAAATATATCACCCCCCTCGTGAAGGGATTCATGCAGGGGGCGTCGCTCTTCTACAACAAGGTCGGCGTCCCGATACCTATCGAGCTGGGGCTCAAGGGGCAGTTCAAGCCGATAGATAACGCGATAGCGGATGGACTCCCCGTGGGGGCGGACGTAGTCCCCACGTCCCAGGGCTTCACGGAGCTATTCGCCTTCTTCCCCCCCTGGGTTCTGGAGGGGGGAAGGGAGAAGGCCCTCGAAAGAATATCGGACGCCAAGACGAGGGCGGAGATAAAAAAGGACATCGAGAAGGGGGAGCCGGACTGGCCCCACACGGACAGGGCCGGGTGGTCGATGAACTACTTCAAGATGACCGGGTGGGGGGGCGTCAGGGTGATGACCGTGCCGAGCGAGAAGAACCGCTACATGGAGGGGAGGTCGTTCCCGGAGCTGGGAAGGGAGCTGAAGAAGCACCCCTTCGACGTCATGTGCGATTTATTGACAGAGGAGTCGGGGAGGGTCATGGTATTCCACACCCCTACCGTCCCGGACGACCCGCTGGTGGCCCGCTCAATGCGATACGCCCTTTTACATCCGGAGGTCTCGATCGTGACCGACACGATCCTGTTGGGATTGGGTCGTCCGGCCCACGTCTTCTACGACTGCTTCCCCAGGTTCCTCGACCTCTACGCCAAGGGGAAGGGGGGATTGAGCATCGCCGAGGGGATAAGGAAGTGTACTTCCCTTCCGGCAAAACAGTTAGGCATCCCGCGAAGGGGGCGGATCACCGAGGGCTTCTGCGCGGACATACTGGTGATCGACTGGAATCGGCTCAGGAGCAACTCCACCTTCTACGAGCCGGCGAATTTCCCTGACGGGATAGAGTACGTTATCATAAACGGGAAGCCGGTGGTTACGCCGGAGGGTTACCAGAGGGGCGTCATGGCGGGGGAGGTCCTGAGGAGGAATTAAAAGCTTTCCAAAACGTCTTTTAGCTTCGATCCCGTCAGACTCCTTCACTCCGGCCGGTGAGAAGAATACAATTCTGTACTTCTCTCACGGGAGGCACGAGCCGTTTTTCCTTGACATAAAATCGAAAACGATATATTGTCTTGAATCATATCCTGCAAATTAATATCATATATATAAAGGGGAGTCTTATGAAAAAGGAGGGAAAGGAGTTCAAAAGCAGATTTCTGTCTCTAAACCCGGGCTTCCAATACCTGGCCGACAAGGACAAGTACCTCTTCTCGTTCCCGGAGCCGAAGTACAGGTTCAACATCATCGGGGCGGGGCTGATGGGGAGGGAGCACATGAAGATCACGCTCCTCGAGGGGCGGGGAACGATCCACGGCATCTACGACACGAACAACATCTGCATCGAAAAGACGAAGGGGGAGTTCTCGATGCTCGCCCCCGGCCGTACCCTGAAGATATACGACTCCCTAAAGGACGCCTGCAGCGACCCTGATGTGGACGGGCTGATCATCTCCACCCCGAACTACACCCACATCGACGTGGTGAGGGAGGCGGCCAAGTCGGGAAAGCACATCCTCCTCGAAAAGCCGATGGCGACGACGATCCCTGACGCCAGGGAGATAGCGGAGATCGCGAAAACGTACAAGGCGGTCTTCCAGCTCGGCCTCCAGTATCGATACAAGGCGATATGCGTGGAAGCGATCCACGAGGCGCTGGTCAGAAAATCTATCGGCGATATCAAGACGATCAACGTCCTCGAACAGCGGATACCCTTTCTGGACAAGGTCGACCAATGGAACAAGTTCTCGAAATACTCCGGCGGAACCCTCGTGGAAAAATGCTGCCACTACTTCGACCTGATGAACCTCTTCGCAAGATCGAGGCCGAAGAAGGTCTTCGCCACGGGAAGCATGGCGGTCAACTTCATCGACTTCGAGTACGGCGGCGAGAAGTCGGACATCATCGACAACGCCTACGTCACGGTGATATACGAAAACGGGATAAGGGCGAACTTCACACTCTGCATGTTCTCCCCCATGCTCTACGAGGAGATAATCCTCTGCGGGGACGAGGGGCGCCTTCTGGCCTCGGAGAACGAGGACTTTCTGCCGCTGTCGCCAATATCAAGATCAAAGAGCCGGCTCGAGATCAACTGCGGTGAGCTGAGACCCTCGAAGGTCTCGGCCCCCTGCTACCCCGCATACATCGAGGGGAGCGGGCACAACGGGGCCACCTACTACGAGCACGTGGAGTTCGTCGACAACATCGAGGGAAAAGAGACCAACGCCGCCACGGCCGAGGAGGGTTTCTGGTCGATAGTCGTGGGTGCCGCCGCCGAGGAGTCGATCAAGAGGGGGAGCGTTATCGACATAGACGGACTATTAAATGAGAACGTGAAAGAGAATAATATTTAAGGACTGATTATGAAGATGAAAAAGTTTTCGGTCAAAATCGCCGCCGCCGTTGCGGTCGTTTTAGTGGCGGCGTGGATAGGGATAATAGAGATATACAAGGTGCCGCCGAGGGTCTTCACGAACGCCCTCTGGACGCCGGCAGAGATCGACAAGGACCTCAAGACCGTAGTTCTGGTGGATATGGGCTCGAACGACTCGTGGCCGCTGGAGTGGAGGGGGCCGGGAAGCTTCCTCGACGAGGAGACGGACGTCAACATCGTTATCGTCCATTTCCTCGACGTAACGAAGGAGTTAGTCGACTCCCACAAACCTGCGGCGGTTATTCTATCCGGATACAAGCAGCCCCTCTCCACCTACGACTTCGAGAAAATGGAGGGACTGTTTAGTTTCTTAAGGGAGACGGAGCTTCCGGTCTTAGGGATTTGCGGGGGGCACCAGTTTATCGGTAAGGCCTACGGGTCGGAGATCGTCCCCTTGGGGACGGTCGAGAAGGGCTTTATCGAGGTTGAGCTCGTGGCCGAGGACCCGATCCTCGAGGGATTGTCATCCCCCATAAGGACGTATTTCTGGCACGAGCTCCAGGTGGATCCGCTGCCGGAGGATTTTATCTTACTCGGCGTAGGGAAGACATGCCGCGTTCAGATGATGAGGCACAAGACGAAACCGATTTACGGGGTTCAGTTTCACCCGGAGTACTCCTCGATGCGACATGGGGACGGAGTTGTGATCTTCAGGAACTTTCTCAAGATAGCGGGGATAGCGCCCGGATCGGATTAGAGCCGACTTCGTGTTTTAAGGAAACCGTTTTCAGTCGGATGACTGCACTATTTTCTAATCAGTTCAGGTGACAAATCCAAACCTGCTATGGATTGGCGGACGCGGAAGTAGTAGGGCGCCCGCCCTCTCCCGCACTCGGTTGCATGACAAACAGGCGGAATACACCTTTTTATAAAAAGCCCGGAGGGAACCTCCCCGGGCTTTGAACGTACAAAACATCGCCACTCCCTCCACCGGCCTGCCTATTTAGAGATCACCCCATATCAATAGGCCCGTCAACATGCCAGCGGGCAAAAATCCTCCAGGTTGTTCTTTACACGACATATCTCAATTCCCATTCTTTCTCGATATTGACCGACGACGACCCGACGGCAACCTACATGGTCTTCACGACCTTAAGCTCCTCGAGCATCGCTTTCAACCCGGGAAGAAGCGCCTCCCCCTCCGGCGTGCCGAAAAGGTTGTTGTTCTCCTTCGGGTCGTTGACGAGATCGTAGAGTTTAGGCTTCATCCCCTTCTCGAACTCGAAGTACTTGTGGGTCTCGGTCCTCAGGCCGTAGATGTTCGGGACGTTCTCGGGGAAATACTTAAAGTACTCAAAGAGCCAAGCCTTTCGCCCCGACTCAGAGCCGTCCACCAGGAACGGGATGAAGCTGTCCCCCTCGATATCCTCCGGTATCGGAAGCCCGGCAATATCGAGGAGCGTCGGGGCGAGGTCGACGTTCAGGATCATCTGCGGCCTCGTCGCACCGGGGTCTTTTACGAGCCAGGGGCAACGGACGATGAACGGGAGCCTGATCGACTCCTCGTAGGGCCAGTTAATCCCTATTATCCTGTGCTCGCCCCACATGTAGCCGTTGTCGGAGGCGTAGACCACAATCGTGTTTTCCCCGATGCCCATCTCGTCGATCTTCGCCAAGACCCGCCCGATCTCCCTGTCCATGCCGGTGATCGCCTCGCAGTACCTCCGGTAGAGGGCGGGCAAGGATCCCACCATCGTCCCCTCGAAGACGTTCCCGTTGGTCCTCCCCAGCCACGAGTCGACCTCCTTGGGAAGATTAACTTCTTCGTCTTTGTAGATTCCCGCCAGATCCTTCGGCGGGAGGAACGGGAAGTGGGCGGTCTTGTAGGAGAGGTAGAGGCAGAACGGGTTTCCCCTCTTTTGATTCATGAAGTCGAGTGCCCAGTCGGTTGTCTCCTCGATCAAATATTCCTTTCTCGATGGGGTCGGCACCCCGTTCACCACGAGGGGGCAGTTGTAGTAGCTCCCCTGGTTCTCCTTCTGGGTGAATGACATGAAGAGATCGAGAAACGGCAGGTCGGGGAGCCCCTTCCCCGGCAGGTGGAACTTCCCTACGAACGCGGTGTCGTAGCCGGCGTCCTTGAGATACTCCATGAAGATCGTCTTCTGGCCCGTCCAGGGGGTGTGGTTGTTCTTGACCCCGTGGGTTGTGGGGTATGTGCCGGTCAGGAAGTTCGCCCGGCTGGGGCTGCAAAGACCGGTGGTACAAAAGGCCCGGTCGAAGACTACCCCCTCCCTCGCCAGCCTGTCGAGATTGGGAGTCTTGAGGAAGGGGTGCCCCACAAATCCCATGAAGTCCGCATTGCAGTTGTCGCTCAGGATAAATAATATATTCGGTTTTCCCTTGGGAAAGGGAGAGGCGAAGGCATCTTTTGCAATCCCGGGGAGCATAAGTCCCATCATCCCCGCGGCGGACGCGGCCCCGGCCGCCTTCAGAACATCCCTTCTGGAAATGAAGTTATTAAAAAACTCTCTCTTTTTATCGTCAGACATTTTATTACCTCGACCAACAAGTTTTCTAACTCTCCCGCGATAAAAGCCCTCTCAAAAAACCCCAAAATGGTCCCTCTTCAAAATACCCAATGCTTCTCGATTCCATTTCTGTTTTATCATCCTCAGCGATACAAATGACTCCAGAATAGTAATATAGTATCTGCTGGATTCCCGTTTTCACGGGAATGACATCTAATCCCTCTTTTAAACACCTTTTAACATAATGTCTCTATTCTCTTTTCCTTTCATTTACCGTTAAAAATTCTGTTTAGATCCCCACGCCGGCCCCAAAGATCGCCCTGTACATCTCGAGATAGAAGCTGAAGACGTTTTCGCCCCTCCCCCATGCATAGAGGACTATCACCAGAAAGAGGCCCAGGGCAAACGCCAGAATCGCGGGGATGTTGAAGACCTTGACTTTTTCTCCGCGCCTCTTGAGCCTCCACCTCAAGATTATCTCCAGCAATCCCATCTGGGTTATCGTCCCCAACACCAGCCAGACGACCAGCGGATTTGCCGCAAAATAGAGGGACTCCGTAATTGAAAAGGAGGTGAACATCCTGAAGACCTCCTTTATTACCCAGATTGCGGGATTGACGAAGGAGGCGATCACTCTCTCCAAAAGCGACGCCCTCCTGAAAAACGCCATGGAATAGACGACAATGACGCCAAAGGTGATCGAAATGAAGAGCAGAGTTCCGGAGATGTCGGCGAGGAGTTGATGAATCGTGTCGTTGTCGAGCCGCCACGAGAGGTTGTAGACAATCCACGATACGGACATTACGACGAAGACGATCAAAACAGGGATGATGAATCTGTTCATAAAACTCCGTTTTTCCATTTTTTTCTCCACCAACAGTTGAGCTAAAAATAGGACAGCCTATTATTACCTTTCAGAAGACTCCTTTATGATGTAGTGATAAATCTAAGCGATATGAATCTAAAAGGAAAGTTGAGCTATTCGGGCCTGTGAATTACAAACTTGCATTTATCGTCTCCACAGGCGATACATTCGGTTTCCTCTATCTTTACGGTCTTGCCTAAAATCCATCGGGTTACGCCGTATTGAAATCCCACCTGCGCGAAACATATCGGCTTTTCCGTCTTTAATCCGACACACCAAAGGCAGGGCGACATCTCCAAAGTTGCACCCTCTTCACAATCGTAGAATTTGTAGACCTCCCCATAGATGGCTATTGAAGCGTCAACTATTATTTGGTATATCCTCTTAAACTCGTCAAACATTTTTTCAGGGGACCTTTTTTCCGGTTCTATCCCGTCAATATTAAAAAGGTCCGGGAATTGTTCATGAGTTATCTCAAAAACCCTGACACCAGCGCGGAACATTATCGGCCTTGCGCCCTTCTCTCCAAGAATGGCAATAAAACCCGCCATTAGTCGATTAAATTCCTCCGAAGTATATTCTAAATCCATATTGTAAGGCGGGTAGTTGTCGATGAATTTTTGCAGCTTGGTATAGTTTAACAAGGCGTTTAAACCCTTTTTCCCCAGTACTTCTTCACCAGTAATCATAGCAAGATGAAACACTTGATTCGGCAACATATCTTTGAACACCATAGCAACCTCCACATAAAGAGTTTAAAAATTCTTAACAAAAATATCAAAAATGCAAAGTGAATTCAAGCTTTTATTACCAAACTTAATGCTTTCGATTAAAAATTTTAAAAGCAGAAAAGAGAGCATAGAATCCCGGGCGCCTCGCATCCAATTTCCACGTCGCTATTTTACACATCGATAATGCAGCGTTGATTCCTTATTGATTGACAATGATGTAAAATCTAAATAAAATAATGTGATTAAGCGCGCTTTTTGACAGCCCAATTCCACGATAGAATAAAATTCAAATATCCCATTGCCTGAAGTGATGACCGAAACATTCAGGAATTGTGTTTAAGGACACCGTCGACAAAATAAAGAACGATTTCGTCAGAAACAAGCCACTTGCCGCAAGCGAGGATTTTTCATGGCCTTGGCAGTAAAAAAGCTGAAACTTCGCTACTCTTCTCCTAAGGCGTTTTTCAACCAATATCAGAGCGAGATCGTTAACTCAAGGCTTTTTGCCCCAACTTCAACGCCCCCGCCCGTAAATACTCCCGTCTTGTTGACGCTTATCATCCCCGACGTCCCGGAGCCATTCGTGGTACAGTGCAGGGTGGCGTCTTCCGTCGATAAAAAGAGGGCCGAGACAACGGGACGAAAGATGGGAATGACCCTGCACTTCAACAGCGGACAGTGGGAAACCATAAGAAGACTCGAGGGAAACCTGAAGCGAAGCAAGACGTATTCCGAAATGCTGGGATTTTCCTCAAGTGACAAGGCCGGGGCCGACACCGTGAAACATGAAGCAATACACCTTCCCCAGGGGGAAACGCAATTCCTGGACAGATTACAAAGCGCAGACACCCCCCTTGCCCCAACACAACAATCCGAGACGGAGATCAGGGGCCGCAGCAGGATCTCCACGGCCTACGAGAGGGAGCTGATAAAGAGGGCCCAAGAGGCCGGACTCCCTTCGACCCTGACGGGGGATAGAATTGAAAGGCTGAAGAGGCTGATCCGCGACCGTGACACGGTAAAAAAGATAGAGAAAAAGGAACCCGAATCGACCGTCCCTCTTCCGGCACCTATGGCCGACAGGGTAAAGAAAGAGTTCAGCTCTCAAGAGCGGGGGCGAATGGAGCCCGTAGTTGCATTTATTCTGGATCTGGTCAAGGCAATGCTCCGCTCCGGCTACTATGCACCGGATCACCCCGGAAGCAGGGATGCGAAAGAGGGCATATACAACGAGTTTCAGGCGGCGGTCGGAGAAAGACCAGACCTGACCCTCCTGAATCAGGAATCGAAGGAGCGCTCCGACGTATTGATCTCGGGTATCCTTGAAGATCAGGTCAGCCTGAGGGGATTGATCGGATCGGAGCAGGCGTCTATCTTTATACCAAAGTTTAAGGAGTACTTCAACCGAAAGAGCCTCGTCAGCTTTTCCATGAAGAAGACCCTCACCCTCAACGAGTTCAACAATTTCATCGATATCATGAGCGACCCCGCCGTGGACAAAGGTGAATCGGGAGAGGTGGGAAGCCTCCTCACCAACGCCCTGGTCGAAAAGGAAGTCACCGAGGTATCCACGGTCTTCATGGACGACATGATCATCCTCGAACTGAAGCTTCCCTGGCGGGTGGAGATGGCCATCCAGAGGCTCGCGAAAGACTTGAAAGTCCTGCCCATGTTCAGGGGAAAAAGCGAGGAAGAGATCCAGGCCATGAAAATCCGTATCGTTCAGGACATCGTGAGACCCTTAAGGGAGCCTCACATGCTGAAGGATATCGTCGTCAACTGCCACGTGATCGCAAAGCACGTTGCGGTGATCGAGGCCGAAGACCTGGAGCAGATAATAGTGAAGTCCTTCCCGATGCAGATTCTCCTGCCGACCTCCAAGTACGTTTTTGAGGAGCTCACCAAGATCAGCGAGGAATTAAAGGAGAAACCGGGCCATCCGGCGCTTCTGGCCCGCATGGAGGGCGTCAAGAGAATTCTCAAGTGGGTGTCTCAGAGGGTCGTTCTCGAGGGGATCGAGGGGAGCGAGAGATTTTTCGAGCAGCTCTATTTTTACAGTATTCTGAAATTTGAAGAGCTGCCCGAGGCCGTAAAAGACCACGTCAATACCCTGACCCTCGTCAAGGAATTCAGGGAAAATCCCTCTTTCTACATGGAAAAGTTCTACGAGGCCGTAACGGAAGACGACGTCCTCCTGTTGGTCAGGCTTTTCAGGCGAATATTGCCCGACCTTCTGGAGCAGGAGGAATACGACCTGATCTCCTTGATCACCAAGTCCGTAGAGGCAAAATTCGAGCTTTATCCCCGCTTAAGAAAGAGCACCTTTTTGCCTCTTCAGGAACCGATCAAATTTATCTGGGAAGACTCGATCGATTCGCTGGAGGAGAAGTTTAGAGACGAGAAGAGCGGGTCAAGGGCTCAGATCGAAAATACGATCGAGCTTTTGGGAACATACGGCGTTCATCTCTTGGTTCAAACCCTTATGGACAGCAAGGACAAGACCGTAAGGTCCTCCGCGGTCAACACATTGATAAAGATGGGCGACTTCGCAATAAATGAAATAGTCGGCATCCTCAAGAATCCCTCGAACCCTTGGTACCTTTATCGCAATGCGCTGGCCGTTATGTCCAAGATCGGGGGGGGCGGTCAAATAGATCTGATCTCGGGTTTCCTCAGGCATTCAAAGCCGAGGGTTCGGGAAGAGGCCGTAAACACCATAAGCACGCTTCAGGGGCCGGCGGCGGAGCCGACTCTTTTAAGGGCATTGAGAGATCCAAACATCCGGGTACGTCGACGCGCCGTCGAGTGCATCGGAAAATTCTCCCTTAAATCGCAGAGGGTGCTCATCGAACTGCTCAATATTTTAAATATAGACGAGAGCACAGTGAAAAATGTTGTCGACAAAAACCAGATATTAGAATTCAAGGCCGAGGCGATCAACACCTTAAGCCTCATAGGCAACGTGCATATCTCCACTGAAAAGAGGGTCGAGGACATCCTTTTGGATCTCATTACTCCCGATAAAAAATGGCTGGACAAGCTGTCAAATAAGGTAAGATCCGCCGGCAAAAAGGGGGAAGACCAAATCGTTCAGAACGCCGTCTTAAAGGCCCTCTGGAAGATCGGCACAAAAAAATCCTTGCCGAGCCTAACGACGCTTGCCGAGAGGGGTGACAGGGCGCTCGCCAGCAAGGCCAAAGAGGTAATCGCTCAAATCAAGTTGAGGGATAGGGGATAAAAAGGTTTAAAACGGCACGGTTTTAAAAATACTTGGGCACGGAAGTGGAAACGGTCAGCCGACACGTATATATTATAAAAATATGCCTATCGTCAGTCGCCCGGTCGGTAACGCGATATCAGACCGGCCGCAAGTCTACCTTCTCGGGGAGACAATTCTTCCACCATTTTAGCAGAAAAGTCTAACGGTCGTATTTAATTAAAGCGTCCAAAAAATCCGCGGCTTTACGGCGGTGGATCTTCTGTAAGAATTAACGTGAGGGGGAAGATTCTTTTAAGGTGCGGGGAGAAAACGCTCCCGATACATCGAATGAATACGAACGAATATGGCGTATATGGCAAGTATTGTAAAACAATACAACAAAAGGCATAAAAAAACCCCCATCCTTTATTCGTTTCTATGTCTCAAGAAGTCAACTCAACGGGAAATAGTGAGACATTATCTCTTCCGCGTGCAATCCTTTAAGATGGGGGTGGGGAAGTTTTATTTATTTTCAAGTTTATTTTACCAAATAAATAAGGCTTGTCAAGAAAAAAATGAATGAAGTGCCATTCATAATGCGTTTTTTTTAGAAAATCAAGGCAAGTATGCGAAGGACAGTATTTTCTTTTACTTCACGGTGTCTCAGCCCCTGCGATTTTATCGAGTTTATGATAGGAACCATCTTTTTATCCACCGCCAATTTTTTTAAGGCTCGAAAATACTTTTTTGATTTCACAGCGGGGGAAAATCTGGTATCATATATTGTTTAATCAAGGACAACGAATATCATCCATAATAATGTCTCTATTTTATTTATGGATAGGGAAGCTAACAGGAAGGAAAGTTGAAAAAAAATGAACGTTTCAAAACTAATAGACAGGATTAAGGAGAGGTTTTCACGACTCTCCATGACAAGAATCGGGATTGGGTTAATAGCCCTTTTTATAGTATTATTCTTCGCCGTCAGGATCTACGGCTATCTCGTGAAAGAGGAGGTCAAGTCTATAGACAAGATACAGGGGGAAAGCGGCATTCCCGTGGACGTGGCGGAGGCAAAAATTGGGAGTTTAGAGGTGTACAGATCCTTCTCCGGCACGATAAGGGGGATGCTTCAGTCCGAGCTAACAACCAATTTAACCACCCGTGTCACAAAGATACATTTCGGTGAAGGGGACAAGGTAAAAAAGGGGGATGTAATCGTCTCCCTCAATCCCGATGACCCGGGAATGTCAACGGGACACTACCGTCAGGACAAGGCGACATATCTCCAGGCTTTGAGAAACTACCAAAGGGTAAAGGAGCTTTACGAGGTCGGAGCCGTCTCCAAGAGCGAATACGAAATCGCCCTGACAACCTACGAAGTCGCCAGGGCCGATTATGATGCCTCAAAGGACAGTGTCAAGATTTCTTCTCCTATTGACGGGATCGTAACGGAGATAACCGTAAGCGAGGGTGATCCGATTGTGTCGGGAGAGATAATCGCAACGGTCGCCATTATCGATAAGGTGAGGGTGGAGCTCAACATCAGCTCAAGCAGGGCCCTCTTTATCAAGAAGGGGCAGCCCGCAAGGGTCGTCCTTAAGACCCCCGAAAAAACCGTTACGGTGACGGGGGAGGTGGAGACGATCTCCCTTTCGGCGAACAAGAACACCGGGCTGTTCGAGGCCAAAATCCTTCTGGATAACAACGAAGGTCTCCTCAAGCCCGGAACAATCACCAATCTTGAGATCCTCATATATTCCGCGGAAGATGTCCTTATCATACCGAAAAAGGCCCTGGTGGAAACGGGCGACGAGACCTTTGTATTCGTCGTAAACAGCGAGAGCAAGGCCGTAAAGAAGAAGGTAGTGTCGGGATGGGAAAACGACGAGAACACCGAGGTGAAGGAGGGATTGAAGGTCGGGGACAGGGTTGTAATTCGGGGCCAGAACAGGCTTTCGGATGAAGAAAATCTCGTGCTCATTCACAACAAGGATAAATAGATGAAATGGACAGCTTTTGCGGTTAGAAGATCAGTTACCACGGTTATGCTCATTCTGGTCTTTGTCGTTCTGGGAATTTTCTCATATTCGCGCCTCACCGTTGACCTTTTCCCTAATATCGATTTTCCTTATCTGACCATCACAACGATATATCCGGGGGCGGGCCCCTCCGAAGTGAAGAGCCAGGTCACGGAAAAGATCGAGGACGAGATAAGCAGCGTAAGCAACGTAAAGAATCTCGACTCCACATCCAGAGAAGGCGTATCCATTATCTTGATTGAATTTGAGCTGGGCGTGGATGTGGACCTCGCGTCGATAGAGGTAAAGGACAAGGTCGACGCAATACTTTCAGACTTGCCCGAGGACATAGAGCAGCCCGAGATAGTAAAATTCGACATCAACGCACTGCCGATCATGAACCTTTCCATCTCCGCGGACAGCCCCCTGAACGAAGTCTACGAATACGTCGACACAACGGTCAGGGACAGGTTAAACAAGATCGACGGCCTGGCCTCGGTGGAGGTCGTGGGCGGACTCGTCAGGGAGATTCAGGTCAACGTCTCCCGGGAGGCCCTTATCCGCCACAACCTCACCATCACGGAATTTGCAAATCTTATCGGGGCCGAGAACAAGGACGTCCCCCTGGGACGTCTTACATCGAAGGACGAAGAGTTTGTGCTTAGGGTCTCCGGCGAGTTTACATCGATTGAAGATATCAAGAACACAACCATAGCCACCCCCACGGGAGCCTCGGTGCGTCTGTCCGATATCGCCGAGATAGTGGATGGATTTGCGGAGAGGAGGGAATCGGCAAAATTTCAGGGGAAACCCTCGGTGGGAATCGCCATCTCGAAGCGATCCGACGCCAACACAGTATTGATCGCGGCGGAGGTTTTCCAGGCCATATATGAGCTGAGGCAGACCATGCCGGAGGGATACGAGATAGGGATTGCGAGAGACCTGTCGGCGTTTATCGTGGATTCCGTAAACGATGTTATAATAAACCTCATCCTCGGGATTATCATAACCGCCTTTTTCCTCTATATTTTTCTGCACAACATCTGGAGCACATTGATTGCCACGCTGGACCTCCCCACCAGCATCATTGCGACCTTCATTCTCATATATTTTGCGGGCTTTACGATAAACGTAATCACGCTTATGGCGCTGGGTATATCGATCGGTATCCTCGCCACAAACGACATCATCATTCTCGAAAGCATAAACAGGCACATCAAGGCGGGGGAGCCGCCGAAGGAAGCCGCCATCAAGGGGACATCGGAGGTTGCCATCGCGGTGGGGGCCTCCACCCTGACAAACATCATGGTCTTTACCCCCATCGCCTTCATGAGCGGGATTGTGGGGCAGTTCTTCAAGCAGTTCGGGCTTACCGTTGTGTTCGCAACGATCTTTTCCCTTCTCGTCTCCTTCACGATGACGCCGATGCTCGCCTCGAAGCTCTTGGGCCAAAAGAAAAAGGGGGCAATCTCCCTCAAGTTTTCTCAACTGAAATACGTCTCCGCCGTCAATAAGAGACTTCTCTTATTCTTCGAGAGGTGGGATAAGGGCTACGACAACCTGGTTCTCAAATACAGGTCATCCCTCAACTGGTGTCTCAAAAACAAAAAGAAGGCCGTCATGGCCACCGTGGGAATTTTGTTCTTCTCTTTCTTTCTCATAGCTCTTGTCGGGGGGGAATTTTTCCCATACAGCGACAGGGGCTATTTAAGCATAAACGTAGAGCTTCCACCCGGAGTCAGGATTGAAGAGACTGAAGAGGTTATCGGGGAGATCTCCGGCATAGTCGGAAAATATGAGGAGATTGAAACCTTATTCAGCACGGTCGGCGGAGAGAATAAGGGAGTCAACGAGGGTCAATTAATATTGAGGCTTGTCGACATATCCGAGAGGGACATTCTGACAAAGGATTTCGTCAACAAGATCAGATATGATCTGGCGAACATACCGGGGGCGGATATCGGCATAATGGAGGAGTCCGGAGGGGGAGAGGCTGAAGCAGATCTCGTCTTAAACGTCACGGGCCCGGATATAAAGACTATTTCAGCCCTTGCGGGGGAGATGGAGGAGATCGTCAAGGATATGGAGGGGCTCGTGGACGTGGAGACATCGGAGAAGCTCCCATCCCCAGAAATCAGGTTCATTCCGGACAGGTTCAAAATAGCCAGCTACGGTGTGAACTCTTCGGACATATACACAATTCTCAGGGCGTCCTACGAGGGGATCGTCCCGTCCCTCTACAAGGAGGGGGGAGAGGAATACGACATAAAGGTGCGACTCTCCGAGGAGGACAGGAGCGAAGAGGATGTCTTCGGCGAAATAAGGATAAAAACGCCCAAGGGGATGGTCCCCATAGAGCAGCTGGGGGAAGTGTTTTTGGGCAGGGGGGAGTCGGAGATCAAAAGGCACAATCGCCAGGACCTGGTAGAGGTCATGGCGAACGTGGGATCGGGAACCGTGGGCGAATTTGAGAAGAAGATCGAAGATGAGGCCAAAAAGATCGATACCCCTGAGGGGTATGCGTTCAAGCTCGGAGGACAGAGCGAGACAAAGGCGGAGTCCTTTGCCTCCCTCTATCAGGCGCTCCTCCTCGCCGTAATCCTCACGTATATCGTACTGGCGGCGATCCTCGAATCTTTTGTTCACCCCATAACTATAATGCTGACGCTTCCCCTGGGTCTCATAGGAACCGCCGTTGGGCTCTTCGTCGGCGGGCAGACCATAAACATGCTCTCCCTCATGGCGATGATAATGCTTGTGGGGATCGTTGTCAACAACGCCATACTTATCCTGGACTATACCTCCATCTTGAGGGACGGCGGAATGAGCTGTAGAGAAGCGATAGTTGAAGCCTCTCCCGTAAGGTTAAGGCCGATCATCATGGCGAACCTCGCCATAGCCTTTGCGATCATCCCCCAGGCCCTGGGGGGCGCAGAAGCCGGCCACAGGACGGCCATGGCCTTCGTGACAATGGGGGGCGTTCTCTTCTCGGCCGTCTTTACAATTTACCTCATCCCGGTAGTCTACGAGTTCTTTGATAAGTTCACCATAAAGGGAAGGGAAGAGGCTAAAATAAAGTAACTTCTTTATGGTCCAAGAGGGTTTGTCAGAGAGGGGAGGAGGGAGGTAAGGAGGAGGGGGGGAGAGAGCGGTCTTCCCAAAAAAAGCGTGCCGGTCAGAGGGTGGAATTGTTACATTCAAACTCAGTCTACGAAATCGGCGCACTTTGGCCCCTCCCGATTTATTTGCAGTAATCTGTCATTAGATATTTTTTTATAGAGCGAAAATGTCAGAGGACGGCGGCCTCGTCATAGAAAAGATAACCGATGATTTCTTCATGCTTCGGCCGAAAGACCCCATGTGGCCGAGCTCCGCAAACGTATTTGTAATCAAGGAGTATGACGGCGGCTTTTCGATGATAGACGTCGGCTGCGGAAAAGAGGAGGCGGTTAGGCTCGTCAGGGACGCTATTTCCAATATGGGCCTTTCCGTTGAGAATCTCAAAATCCTCGTTTTGTCCCACTCCCACCCTGACCACATGGGCGGAACCGGCCAGTTTCTCGACGGAGCAAGGCCGGAAATATTGATCCACGAAGAGGACTACGAAAACGCCTCAAATCCCCTGGGCCTCATAGGCACCTTCGACATCGAGCTTGCGAAAAAAAATTACTCGGAAAAGGGGGGAAAGGCGACGGCGATGAAAGACCTCATGCGTTTTTTCATCGACTTCGGGTGTCCCATGTTAGGCGCCGAATCCACGGGAAAACTGACGGAGGGGGATGTTATCAAGTTGGGGGGATACTGCCTCGAGGTGATCTTGACGCCGGGCCACTCGCCGGGGCACATCTCCCTTTTCGACGAGAAGACGGGAATCATGTGCGGGGGGGATCTGGTCGGGGATATCGTGGCCTGGTACACCCCGGCGTCTGGCGGGGTCACAGGCTATCTCGAAAGCCTCGACAAGATGGAGGCGAAGTCCCCCAAGGTCATTCTCCCCTCCCACGGAGAGATAATCACAAATCCTTATGAAAAGATCATGAAGGTAAGGGATAGACTTCTCGCCAGGGAGGAAAAGATGATCGGGATACTCAAGGACGGCCCAAAAACCTTTGTTACGCTCGTCGACCTGATGTTCAAGATGGAGATTATGAGGTTCTTCCCCGGAGCCGGCATAACCGAGAGCCACGTCCAGAAATTGGCCGCCGACGGGAGGATCAGGCGCACCGGTGGCCTCATAGAGCTGATTTAGTTTTTCGGCTCCAATTCCCTATCTTTAGAAAACCTTAAAAATATTCCTATTACAAATAGCATATATGCATTTCTTTCATCTCTGCCTTACAGCGCCAGGGATTCAGTTCAGGAGAATTTCAGCAAGAGACACAAACGGAGGATTCGATAAACGGGGATTTGAAAAAGAAGTCTTTAAAATGGGAAATGTGTAAGGATCGCTCCAAGGTGAGTGATCGTAAACGGCATTGGTGCAATTGAAGAATTTGGGAAATCCCCGATTAAAGAGATCCTGCAAGAGGGATTGAACCGGCCGTCTTAATTCTCTATTCGATGAACAATGGATAAATAAAATCTTTCAGTTCATACTTTTGTACAAAAATCTCTGACATTATTTTACATAATAATTTCAAATAATTAAGTCTGTACATTGACAATGTACGACAACGCGTAGTAGAATAAAATAAATTGTTTTCTAAAGGAGTCAAAATGAAAGAAATAATTGGAAAAACCGAATTCTACGAGGTCGGCGTTGACCAGGCGAAAAACAGAATCTACTTCACGCTCATTGGTTTCTGGAAAAATATGGATGATGTGCCGGATGTTTATGCTGATTCCATGAAAGCTGTTGATAAGCTTAAACGGGGATACACCATTCTTGCCGATTTAAGGAATTTCAAAACTCCAACCAAAGAGGCCATTGCGGTTACCGCAAAGGTGCAGGACTCTCTGGTTAAGAGAGGAGCCAGCAAGTCCGCGGAAATTCTCGATTCCAAGCTGGTGAAATTCAGAATGGATGAATCAGCAGATACTTCCGGTCTGACAACAATACTGAGACAGTTCGACAATGAGGCAGCGGCAGTAGCCTGGCTTGACGAATAGCGACATAATCAGACAGGCACATGTTTAGCACTGAATAAGGCTTCTCATGTGCCTGTCTCGTTTATCGGTTCATCTATTATTACTGCGAGATCCACCTCAACATACCATTTTCCTTCCGTTGTAATGTTATCCCTACAAATAGTACCCCTTTCCTTTTGACCAAAGGCAAATAGGTGACTCTGTTATCCTTTTTAGCTAAATTTAGGGTTGTAACGGGATGGATTATCTGTTGGTTTTTAGACAGGACCAGGGTGGTGTGTAAATGCCAATTTGATATTGTCATCCATTCTTCGAGGAGACAGAGTGTCGAAAGATTGAAAAGGTCGGCGATTTGCGCAGGATAACGGCCGGCGGAAGGAAGAGGGGCGATGCTTGAAGACAACACCCCAAGGGTAACTTGTTCTGGATTTACTTCTCGATCCCAGCCGGTGCTCGATGCGTTGTTAAATAAACTTTTCACGCCAAAGAGTTTAGCGTTACTTTCCCATAAAAAAAGTGGCACCAAGCCAAAAAATGCTTGACAACACGACTCTCCTTCTCTAATATGCTCTAACAAAGAATTTTCCGATCCTTTTTACCTAAGGGCGGGGGACTATAGAGAATTTCTCTATAGCTTTAAGGAAAACCTTAAAGAATACCGCCTACGGTGGAAGGACGATAGGGTTTGGCGGGAAACGGCTAAGCCTCCCGTGTTTGGAAAGGAGAATTTATTATGGATGCCTTTATCTATGGTCGCACTGTCTCTGTGCGATTTCATTTTTATACAACACCATATCAACTTCATCTTTCCAAAAGTTCATTTAATTGCATTGAACTTACTGCCTTTAGAAGAATTTCCGCGTTTTGCCTTTTTTATTTGACAAAGCTTATCAACGTTTATTCTGCTTTCATTTTTTATGGATTTGTAAACTCACGCCGCTCCTTCGCCCTAAATAAGATTAGCTATTCGAGTTCCAATTACTCTCTCCCTCATACAAATCTGCCGTTTTTTACCAGAATGGAAAATGTTCTGTTTAAAAGTAAAAGGGTATTTGAAAGTATCTAATATTTCCTTAAGCACTAAAAGCAGGTTCTTCGATAAAGTAGAAGAAGGGTCAATTTTTTATATAATAAATGAAAGGATAAGTTATGGGTAATTCAAAAGACTCCAAGTATACCCATCTGATCGAAAAGCAGTATGAAGGATTGATGGAATACTGCGAGGCAACGATGGATCGGATGGAAAGGGAATTGCCGGAGCCCAAATTTGACCTTCGTCAAACCCTGAAGGATTACGGGGTATCGAGAAGGGACTTCATCAAATGGTCTTCCGTGATGACCACCGCATTGATGCTCCCCAAGGCATTTAGCCCGATGGTGGCCCGGGCGGCGGAAAACTTCAGCCGTCTCCCCGTCATATGGCTCCATTTGGCGGAGTGTACCGGGTGCAGCGAGGCGTTTCTGAGAAACTCCTACCCGAACGTGGATGACATCCTCCTCGAAACAATTTCCCTCGAATACCACGAGACGGTCATGGCGGCAGCCGGTTACCAGGCGGAGGAGAATCTCCACAATGCGATGGATACCTTCGACGGCAGGTACATCTGCGTTGTAGAGGGCGCCATTCCTATGGGCATGGACGGCAAGTTCTTGACGCTGGGACCCCAGGGAAAAACCGGTTACGAGGTAACCAAGGAGGTAACCAAAAGGGCGGCGGCTACGATCTGCATCGGGAGCTGCTCGTCTTTCGGGAACGTCCAGGCGGCCTCTCCCAACCCGACCAACGCCAAGGGTGTCGGCGACGCATTGGGGATAAGTACTGTAAATATCCCCGGCTGTCCGCCGAACGGCGTCAACTTTACCGGGACCGTTCTTTACTACCTCCTCTTTGGAGCCCTTCCTCCCACCGACGGGCTGGGGAGACCCATTTGGGCGTACGGGATGAAGATCCACGACAACTGCGAGAGGAGGGCCCACTACGATGCGGGCGAGTTCGTGGAGGAATGGGGAGACGAGGGAGCCATCAAAGGCTGGTGCCTCTACAAGATGGGATGCAAGGGACCTTACACCTACTCCAACTGCCCCAAGCTTCGCTTCAACGACAGGATGTCTTGGCCGATCATGGCCGGACACGGATGCATGGGCTGCACAGAGCCCGATTTCTGGGACGCCATGGCACCGCTGGAGAAGCCTATCGCCGACAAACACATCCCGGGCTTTGGAATTGAGTCCACCGTCGACAGGGTCGGCGCGATCGCCACGGGAGTTGCGGCCATAGGGCTCGCCGCCCACGCCGGCGCAACGGTCTGGAGGAAGAGCGGCGAAGAAGAGCCCAAAAAGGGCAAGGCTAAAAAGTAGGCTTCAGGTTAACAGTAGAATTATAGGAGAGAGAATATGTCAAGAATCATTGTAGATCCAATTACAAGGATAGAAGGACATTTAAGGATAGAGGCTGAGGTGGAAGGAAACACCATAAAGGACGCTTGGAGCACGATTACGCTCTGGAGGGGCTTCGAGACCATCCTAAAGGGGAGGGACCCGAGGGATGCGGGGCTCATAACCCAGCGGTTTTGCGGTGTGTGTACCTACTCCCATTACGAAGCATCCATCCTGGCATGTGAAGACGCCTTCGGGGTAAGGCCCCCGAAAAACGCAAGGCTCATAAGGAACCTCATCAAGGCGTCCCAGTACATTACAGACCACATAATGCACTTCTATCACCTTCACGGCCTCGACTGGGTGGACATCGTAAGCGCCCTATCGGCCAATCCGAGAAAGGCAGTTGAGCTGGCAAAGAGCGTCTGCGATAATCCCTACAACTGCTCCGAGACTCACTACAAGTCGGTCCAGGCGAGGATCACCAAGTTTGTGGAATCGGGGCGTCTGGGACCCTTCGCGAATGCATACTGGGGCAATCCCTCTTACAAGCTGTCTCCCGAGGCGAACCTGGTTATCACCTCCCACTATCTCGACGCCCTGGCGGTATCAAAGCTGGGGGCGCAGATGATGGCGGTCTTCGGCGGCAAGAACCCGCACCCCCAGACCCTGGTGGTCGGCGGCGTAACCTCCGTGATGGACATGCTTGATCCCCAGAGACTGGGTGAATACAAATTCAGGCTGAATGAGATGAAGAAGTTTGTGGACACCGCCTATATCCCCGACGTATTGATCGCGGGCGCGGCCTACGCCGACGAGGGACTCAAGGGCGTCGGAAGGGGAGTCGGAAACTACCTCGCATACGGGGGATTCCCGCTGGACGACGGCTGGACAAAGACCCTCCTCCCGAAGGGGGTCATTCAGAACCTCGACATCGCAAATCCGATGGAGCTTAACGAGGAGAAGATAACCGAAGAGGTCACCCACTCCTGGTACAAGGGAGACGAGGCGCTGCACCCCTACAACGGCAAGACGGAGCCCGAGTACACCGGCTTCGGCGAGGACGGCCACATCAAGGGCGACGAGAAGTACACATGGTCCAAGGCCCCGAGGTATGACGGCCTGCCCCACGAGGTCGGCCCCCTCGCCCGCTTCGTCGTAGGATTCGCCCAGGGTGACGAGAAGATTACGGAGCTTGTGAACTTCACCCTGAAGACCACCGGGCTTCCAGCCACGGTCCTTTTCTCGACACTGGGCAGAACGGCCGCAAGGGCCCTGGAGACCAAGCTTGTCGCCGACTACGCCGAGAACTGGTTGAACGAGCTTGTGGACAACATCAAGAGCGGAGACACCAGGACCTGGACAAGGTGCAAGGTGCCCAAGAATGGCAAGGGCCGGGGTCTCACCGCCGTCCCGAGGGGGGCGCTGGGCCACTGGATCAATATCGAGAACAAGGTTATCTCAAACTACCAGGCGATCGTTCCCTCTACCTGGAACGTTTCGCCGAGGGACAAGTCCGAGAACCGGGGACCTTACGAGGAGTCCCTCATCGGAACAAAAATGGCAAACGTAAATCAGCCGCTGGAAATATTGAGGACAATTCACTCGTTCGATCCCTGTATGGCGTGCGCCGTTCACATCATAGACACGAAGACCAAAGAGATCAAAAAATTTAAGGTAGCTTAAAAAAGGAGGTAGCCGTGGAAAACGTTGAATCCACAAAGAAGTGGTCAGCAGCCATAAGGGTGAATCACTGGATGATCGTCATCTCGATTACCGTCCTGATAGCTACCGGCTTCTATATCGGAAGGCCCTTCAGCATCTCCGCCGGTGAAACGATGGATAAGTTCTTGATGGGTGAGATTCGCTTTCTCCACATCTTCTTCGGCATACTCCTCTCCATACTTTTCGTCTGGAGACTGTACCTGGCGTTCTTTTCCAGGTTCCATGCCGACTGGAGAGATTTCTTGGCTTTTCTCGACTTTGAAAATTTCGTAAAGCAGATCAAGTTTTACGCCCTCATCTCCAATGAAAAGCCCGAAGAGAAATACGCCTATGCGCCGCTCCAGTCCCTCGCATATCTGGGACTTATGGTTATGATCCTTTTCATAGTCATAACGGGCCTTATCCTCACCGGATCCGGTTACGACAAGGGATTGATAAGCTTCTTCTACTTCTTTGTCAAACCGTTCCAAAATGTGTTGGGGCTTGCGACGGTGAAGTTCATCCACCACATCCTGATGTGGCTGTTTATTCTTTATTTCTTGGTCCACGTCTACATGGCGTTCTGGACGGATGCCGTAAAGAAAGACGGGACCATATCTTCTATGATCAACGGGCTGATGTTCGAGAAAAAGAAATAGTCCTCTTGCCTGAACACAACTTTTAATGTAATGTGCTAATGGGGGATATTTTATATCCCCCTTTTTCAATCGGCTTTTTTGATAAGCTATGAACAACTTATATCAGGCCGAACCCGTAAATATCACCGTGATGGGACTCGGCAACATACTCCTCGCCGACGAGGGCTTCGGCGTTCACTTCGTCAGGTGGTTCGGCAAACGCTACCGACTTCCCGACGACGTTATGCTGGTGGACGGCGGCACCCTCGGCTTCGGGCTTCTGGACATCGTAACGAGCACGAAACACCTCATCGTAATAGACGTCTTGAAGGCCGACGACGACCCCGGCTCCCTCTATCGCTTCAGCAGGGAAGAGATGGAGCTGAACATGCCGGAGCCGACCTCCGCCCACGAGGTGGAGTTCGTTGATATCCTGATTCAGGCCGAGATGATGGACAGCTGCCCCGAGGTCGTGTTCCTCTGCATAGTGCCGAAGGAATACGGCGGCGATTTGGACCTAAAGATGACGCCGCTCATGAGGGAAAAATTTCCGAAAGCCGAGGAGCTCCTCTTGAAGGAGCTGTCCAATCTCAACATAGTCCCGGAAAGCGTAAAGACAGACGATGCATGAGGTTTCCCTGATACAGTCGCTGATAAAAATCGTGGAGGAACATTCCGCAACCCACGGATTTAAAAAGGTCAGCTTGATGAGGCTCTCCTTTGGGCGCATGACCCACATAGAACCGAAGGCGCTCGAACTGGCGTTCAAGGTTCAGTCGGAGGGGACGGTTGCGTTCGGGGCGACCCTTGAGTTCAAGATACTTCCCGTTATAATATATTGTTTTAAGTGCAATAAAGAGTATGAAGTAGGCAGGTTTGAGTTTACAAAGTGTCCCGGGTGCGGGGCGGACGAGGTGCAGGTAGTGGGGGGGACGGAGGAGCTGCAACTTCTTGAGATGGACGTGGATTAGGAGAAAATAGATATGTGTATCGCATTTCCCGGAAAAATAATCTCGATCGACAAGGACAACTACGCCGTTATCGAGGTGGGGGGCGTCAAGAGGGAGGCCTCCCTCGACCTCGTCGACGAAGAGGTTGAGGTGGGAGATTACGTGGTCTGCCACGTGGGCTTTGCCATCCACAAGATAGACGAGGAGCTGGCAAAGGAGAAGCTCTCTTTCCTGCAGGAGCTGATAGACAATGAAATTTATTGACGAGTACAGGGACCCGAAGATCGCCAAGGGTCTCGTTTCGGCGATAAAAAGACGCTCCGAGAGGCTTAAAAGCAATATATCGATCATGGAGGTGTGCGGAACCCACACCCACTCGATAAACCGGTTCGGGATCAAAAGCCTTCTGCCGGAGAACGTCAGGCTCGTCTCCGGCCCAGGCTGTCCGGTCTGCGTCACATCGATACAAGATATAGACAGGGCGCTCTTTCTGGCAAAGGAGAAGGGCGTGATATTTACGACCTTCGGGGATATGATGAGGGTCCCTGGGACGGACGGGGCCTCCCTCGAGATGATGAGAAGCGACGGCGCAAATATAGCGGTCGTTTCATCCCCCTTAAACGCCGTCTCCCTGGCCGAAGAGAAGGCGGAAGCGGAGGTCGTGCTTTTGGGGATCGGCTTTGAGACCACGTCGCCCACGGTCGCCGCGGCGGTGATGTCGGCGAAAAAGAGGGGCCTTACAAACTTCTCCGTCTTCTCGGTTCACAAGGTCATCCCCCCCGCCATTAAGATACTCTTGGACGACCCGAAAATCAACGTGGACGGGTTTCTGTGCCCCGGCCACGTGAGCATAATCCTCGGAGCCGGTGCCTACTCCATCATCCCGGAGAAGGGGCGGGCGGCGGTGATTACCGGATTCGAGCCTCTGGATATACTCGAGGGGATACTGATGACGATTGACCAGATAGTTGAGGAGAGATTCGATGTCGAAATCCAATACAAAAGGGCGGTGAAGGAGGAGGGAAACCCGAACGCCAGGACAGTGATGGACGGGGTCTTCGACAGGGCGAACGCCACATGGCGGGGACTGGGGGAGATACCGGAGAGCGGCCTCGTCTTCAACTCCGAACATAGATCTTTCGACGCCCTTGAGAGGTTCAACGTCCCGGAAATCGAATCAAAAGAGGACGAGAGATGCTCCTGCGGTGAAATCTTAAAAGGGGTGATGAGCCCCGACGAGTGCCCACTCTTCGGAAGCGTATGCAACCCAAGAAATCCCGTGGGGCCCTGCATGGTCTCATCCGAGGGGGCCTGCAGCGCGTTTTACAAATACCGCTGATTATTATTCATATCATTTTAATCATATCAATATTATAATGATCCCGGAACTGATCAATATCTATAACAACTTTTTAAGCCATTAAATAAGATTTGGGAGAACATCGGTTTCTTACGGTGGAGACCGTTGACATATTTGATCTTCCGTTGGAAGGGGGGATTCTATTTATGATTCCCATTGGATCGGCGTGGGACTATTTTAACAGACTACTTTGACCTTACTATGATAAAGCGGATTAGAGTAAACGTAACGGGGATCGTGCAGGGGGTCGGATTCAGGCCCTTCGTCTACAACCTCGCCTCCGGCCTGGGGCTTGGGGGATTCGTCCTGAACGACTCGAAGGGGGTCACCGTGGAGGTCGAGGGGGATGACGCCGCAATCTCGGCGTTCCTTAATAGGTTCGAGACGGAGCCGCCCCCCCTGACTAAGATCGAGAGCGTCAGGACAGACACCCTGACGCCGACAGGCATTAAAAACGGGGAGTTCGTCATAGTCGAGAGTAAAAACACGGGCGTGAGGAGCGTTTTGATCTCCCCCGACATCGCCACCTGCGCCGATTGTCTCAAAGAGATGAACGACCCGGAGGACAGGAGATACAGATACCCCTTCATCAACTGCACGAACTGCGGCCCAAGGTACACCATAATCAAGGACATCCCTTACGACCGCGCCAGGACGACGATGGCGACCTTCGAGATGTGCCCGGAGTGCAGGCGTGAATACGAAGACCCGAAAAACCGGAGGTTTCACGCCGAGCCGACCTGCTGCCCCGTCTGCGGACCCAAAGTGGAGCTCCTCAACCGAAATGGCAACAAGATAATTTGTGAAAATCCGATAGATCATGCGGTTCAGCTCCTCTCGGAGGGGAAGATTCTCGCCGTCAAGGGTCTGGGGGGATTTCACCTCGCCTGCGACGCCGAAAACGACGAGGCGGTGGTAAAGCTTCGCAGGAGAAAAGAGAGGGACAAGAAGCCATTCGCCCTGATGGCAAGAGACATGGCCGCGATAAGGAGGATAGCGGAGGTCCCCGATTCTGCGGAAGAGATACTTGTCGGCACCGAGAGGCCGGTCCTCCTCCTGAAGAAGAGGGCGGACAGCAAACTCCCGGAGGAGATCGCCCCGAACAGCGCCTCCTTCGGTCTGATGCTCCCGTACACGCCGCTCCACCACCTCCTGTTAAAAAGTCCGCTTGACATCCTCGTCATGACCAGCGGAAACCAGAAGGACGAGCCTATCGCCTACGGGAACGCCGACGCGAAGGAGAGGCTGGGATTTTTGGCCGACTTCTTTCTGGTGCACGACAGGGATATCCACATCAGGACGGACGACTCCGTCTCAAGGTTCATCGCCGGAAAAAACAGGTTCATCAGGAGGTCGCGCGGCTACGCACCGTTTCCGGTGAAGATTCCCGTCGACACGTCCGGCGGCGAGATATTGTCCGTGGGGGCGGAGCTGAATAACACAGTGGGGCTGACCCGCGGTGAAAACGTATTTTTGAGCCACCACATAGGAGACCTCCAGAACGTCTCGGCATACGAGGCCTTCTTGGAAGCAACCGGCCACTTGAAGGGCATCCTCGAGGTTAGGCCTAAGTATATCGCCCACGACCTCCACCCCGACTATCTCTCCACCCGCTTTGTCAAGGAATCGGGCCTTATTCCGGTTCCGGTCCAGCACCACCACGCCCACATCGCGTCGGTCCTTGCGGAGACCGGATACACCGATAAGGTCATAGGCGTTTCTTTCGACGGCCTCGGCCTAGGCACGGACGGCGCCCTTTGGGGAGGGGAGTTTTTGATCTGTGATCTCGAAGAATTCGAGAGGGTTGGACACATCGCCCCAGTCCCCCAGCCGGGCGGGGACGCCGCGGCGAGGAGGCCCGACAGGATGGCCTATGTATATTTATTGAGGGCATTTGGAGACGAGGCTCCCTCCCTCTATCGGGAGCTTCTCCCCTCCCTTGACGATGGGGAGGTTTTGCTGATGACAGATATGATGGGAAAAGGGGTAAACAGCCCCCTAACGACCGGCGTGGGGCGCCTCTTCGACGCCGTTTCGGCCCTTATTGGCATATGCACGATAAACACCTACCACTCCCAGGCGCCGATGGAACTGGAGGCGACAGCCGAGAGGGAGCCGGGAGAGGAGGGACACTACCCCGCCGAGATAGTTGAGTCTGAAAACGGTGTTGCCTTCGTCGAGACGAACGGCATCATCAGGGGTATCGTCGACGACATAAGGAGGGGAGTCGGCGCCCCGGTGGTATCGGCCCGCTTTCACAACTCCGTGGCCGAATTTACCCTCGATATGACAAAGAGACTCAGGGACGCTGCATCTATATCGGCAGTAGCCCTCTCAGGTGGCGTCTTCATAAACCGCTTTCTGACGGAGCGCCTGGTGAAAATTCTAATGGAGGACGGCTTTGACGTCATGCTGAACGGCCGGGTTCCGGCCGGGGACGGCGGCATCGCTCTAGGGCAGGCGGCCGTCGCCGCGTGGAGGAACAGGTAAGCCGGGAGGCCCCCTTAAAAAAAGGGGGTCGGCAACGGGCGGGATTGGCCTTCGGCGTTTTTTAATAAACTACAGTATTTAAATATTCAACTGGAGTTCCCTTTAGAAAGGCGAGAATATGGAGAAAAAGAGAATAGTATTGGCCCACGGCGGCGGCGGGGTATTGACGCGGGAGCTCGTCGAGGAGATCATCGTTCCATCGATAGGGGGCAGCGTTTCCGCCCTCCCCGACGCGGCAAGGGTCCCCGGGGCGGAAGATCTCTACTTCACCACCGACTCCTTTGTGGTAAAACCCCTCTTCTTTAACGGGGGGAATATCGGGAGCCTGAGCATTCACGGCACGGTAAACGACCTGGCGGTGTCGGGCGCGGAGCCTGTCGCCGTATCTTTTTCTCTGATCATCGAGGAAGGCCTTGAGATGGACACCCTGAGGCGAATTGTCGAGTCGGCCGGAAGGGCGGCAGCGGAGTGCAGCGTCTCCATAATAACAGGCGACACAAAGGTGGTGGCGAGGGGGGATGCGGATCAGCTCTTCGTGAACACCGCCGGAATAGGGATTCGCCGTCATGATATGGGAAACCTCGGCATAAAAGAGGGGGACGCCGTCCTGATCAACGGCCCGATAGCGGAGCACGGGATAGCGGTGATGAGCAGGCGGAAGGGGATCGATTTCGACATCGAGATCGAATCGGACAGCGCGCCGGTCTGGCCCTACGTCAAGGCGCTTTTGGACGGGGGGGTCGATATCCACGCCATGAGGGACCCGACCCGGGGGGGCGTGGCGGCGACCCTGGTGGAGCTCTCCGGGGATCACGGGGTGACCACGGAGCTTTACGAGGATAATATCCCCGTAAGGGCGGAGGTCAGAGCCGCCTGCGAGATGCTGGGCCTCGATCCCCTTTCTGTTGCCAACGAGGGGAAGCTTCTGGTTTTCGTTTCCGCGAGCGACGCCGAAAAGGCCCTCGAGATATTGAGGGCGACAAGTGGGGGTGAAAACGCCGAGATCATAGGAAGGGCTGTTAAGCGCAGGGCGGTTTCGGTTTTTTTAAAGACCTGCTTCGGAGGAGAGAGGGTGGTGGAGATGCCCTACGGCGAGGAGCTTCCCCGAATCTGTTGAGGGCAATCATGCCTCATTATCGTAAGGGCGTCTCTCTTGTATCGAGTAAATGTCTCCTTGATGTTTCTTGTCCACTTCCGATCTCTTGTCCGCACCAATGGCTAAAGCAATTGCAAAGAGGCTGTTAAAAACCTGTTTTGAGAGGCCATCGATTGGAGCTTATGGAAAATTGATTACCCTTCTATCTTTAATAGAGGCGGCTTCACAGAATGGACCGAGCGCCTTAAAATACTGGCCTTGACACACCAAGCCCCAAAACGGCCGATTTCCTCGGCCTTTAAAAAGGCTTCCCGCACCATCAAGGGAAAAGAATGGCGGACGGACTTTAAAGTCCGCATTGTTTAAATGAATCAGATTCTAAAAAAACCGCCTTTCTCTCGGGCACGAAACAGCTGAATAAATTGAACAGAGTATCATCAAAAGAAGTCTTTATCAGTCGGAAATGATCTCAAGTTGACCCTGAGGGTTGATCCCTCCGATAATTCGATTCGTGAGTCGGAACCTATCTTGAAGCGGTAAAAACATTTGGGCACGGCAGGAAGGCTAAAACAGCAAAACAACGGCTTCTTCAATCTCCATGATTAAAAATCTCCCTGATCTTTTTAGTCAGGTTCAGTATGGAGACCGGTTTCTGAATGAAACCGTCGGCGCCGGCCTTGATTATATCGCCGACCTGTCCGTTTTCGCTGTAACCGGAAGACAGAAGGACCCTTATGTCGGGCTCCATCTCCTTGACCTTTTCCAATATCTCCCCGCCGCCCATGTCCGGCATGACTACATCGAGGATAATCAGGTCGATCTCCTTTCCTTTCTCCTCGATTATATCTATCACCTCTTTGCCCCCCTCGGAGATAATGACCTCATACCCGAGCTCATTTAGTATTTCTCCCCACATATCTCTTACGACCTTCTCGTCATCCACAAGGAGTATTGTCTCATCCCCCCCCAAAGATGCATCTTCATAAGTCAAGTCGTTCTCTTCAACCTCTTCTTCGATGGCGGGGAAATAGAGCCGAAAGGTAGTTCCTTCTCCCACCTCACTGTACACGGTGATAATCCCCTGGAGGTTTTTCACGATGCCGTAAACCGTTGCGAGTCCCATCCCTGATCCCCCGGCATGTTTTTTCGTCGTAAAGAAAGGCTCGAAGATGTGATCTATGATGTCCGGGGCTATTCCGGTTCCGGTGTCCGTTACCGACAGCACAACGTAATTCCCGACCTTGGCGTCAAGGTGGGTTTTGACGAAATGTTCGTCGACGATCTGATTATTCGTCTCGATTATGATCTTGCCTCCTCCGGGCATGGCGTCCCTGGAGTTTATACACAGATTCAGGAGGCATTGCTCAAGCTGTCCAACATCGCCTTCCGCCGTACAGAGTTTCTTTTCAAGATTGACTACCACCTCTATCGTCTTGTCAATCGTTCCAGTCACAAGGGGGATTACCCTCTTGACCACGGAGTTCATATTTACCTTGACCCGTTTGTAGTCTCCGCCCCGGGCGATATTCAGCAGCTGACGCGTCAACTCCGACGCCTTCACCGTGCTTTCATGAATGGTCTTTAGGGCCTTATAGTCTGGATCACCCTCTTTTCTCTTTCCCAGCAGATATTCCGAATAACCCATGATTCCCACGAGTATGTTGTTGAAGTTATGCGCCATCCCGCCCGCAAGGGTGCCGATCGCCTTCATCTTCTGCGCCCTGAGGAGCTGCTCCTCCAGCTGTTTTCTCTCCGTAATGTCCCTGATAATTCCCTGATATCCGACGATACTCCCATCCTTGCCCCTTCTCAAGGTCGATGTCAAGAGACAATCTAACGCTGTTCCGTCCTTTTTCTTAAACACTATGCTGTAGTCCTTTACAAATCCCTTTTCTTGAATTTCTCTCTGGAAGTTGTCCCTATCCTTCTTGTTCTTGTAAAGATCCTTTACATTCCTATCCTTAAGCTCTTCGATACCGTATCCAAAAATCTCCTCGGCCGCAGGATTGATGTCCAAAAACTCTCCCTCGATATTGGTAAGGTAAATGACATCCTTGGAGGATTCAAACATATTTCTGAACTTTTCTTCCGACTCCCTGATCATCTCTTCGGCCATTCTCCTCTCGGTAATATCCCTCCCTATTCCATGAACCTCTATTATCCTGTCACCCTCCCATATCAACCTCTCTCGCATTTCGGAGACCTTCAAATTGCCTTTGTTGTCTATAAACTGAAACTCGAAGGTTCCCACGTCTTCACCTCGAAGCTGTCTTTTAAATATCTCTGCGGCATATTCATAAGATTCAGGGGTAATGAGATCCTTGAAATTCTTGCCCACAAAGTCCTCCTCGGTATAGCCTGCAAATTCAACGAGTGCCTTGTTATAAAACTTAAATTTACCTTCTCCATCCGCTATATAAATCATATCATCTATGTTTTCCACGAGATCCCTGTATTTTTTCTCCGACTCCACCAAGGCCTCTTCGGTCTTCCTTTTTTCCGTGATATCACCAAAAGTCCCCTGAAAACCGATTATATCTTCACCCTTTTTTATCACGTTGGAATTCCCCTCAACCAACCGTTTCTCCCCGTCTTTCCTGACGGCGGTGAGAACGAAATCCTTTACGGGCATACCCGCGCGATAAAGAATATTGTACGTCTCCAGAACCTTATCCACTTCTTCCGGGATCAACAACTCCTTGAAGCTTCTCCCTATCAGCTCATCGATTTTGTAGCCGGTAAGGGCTTCCATCGCCGGATTCGCCGAGGTAAAGTTTCCCTTGACATCAACGGTAAAAACGGAATCTATGGAGTTCTCAAAGAGGTTTCTCCACTTTCCCTCCGATTCACGGAGCGCCTCTTCGGCCTCCTTGCGCTCCTTGATATTCCTTATAAAGCAGAGGGCCGCCGGTCCCCCCTCCCACTCGATCGTTGCCACGTTGATCTCAACGGGGATAACATCACCGTTTCTCTTGACTCCCCGAAATTCATAAGTAGACGGCACACCCTCGCCCCTCATTCTCCTCAGGTGCATATCTCTAACCATCTCAATATCGTCGGGATGAATAAAATTTACAAAGTTCATCCTTTTTATCTCATCCTCGGTAAATCCCAACATGTCCGGGAGTCTCTTGTTGAAAAACGCGATTTTGTCATACTTGACGACGCATATTACATCATTGGACGTCTCGATTAAGGTCCTATATCTCTCCTCCGAATCCTTAAGTTGAACAAGGAGCTTCTCCCGCTCCTCCTCGACCTTTTTTCTTTCGCTTATGTCGATGATGACGCCCTGAATGGCGTTCTCTCCCAGATATTCCAGGGTATTACCGTAGATTAATATAGGAATGACCTCGCCGTTCTTTTTGATCATCTTGATTTCGTAGCCCGACGGCACATCCTCCCCCTTGGCCCTCCGGCTCGCCCGCTCTATCGTCAGCTCCCTGCTGTCTTCATGAATGAACTCTATGACGTTTCTCCCCACAAGCTCTTCCGGCTCATCGTATCCGAGAAGGTGGGCGCCCTCCCTTCCGCAATATATAATCTCCCCGTTGACATGAATAAAAATCCCCACGGGGACGTTGTCGGCGATCAGTCTGTACTTCTCCTCAGACCTGAGGAACTCTTCCTCCACTACCTTTTTGACCGTTATATCCCTCATCACAGTGACAATACGATTTACCTCCCCGCCATCTATGATGGGAATAATCCTCATATCCATTATATATCTATTTCCCTCAATAGAAAATTCATCCTCTCTAACGATGGTCTGGCCGGTATCAAAGACGGCCCTGCATTCTTCCCTTATCTTATCGGGCAGAAATGGAAGGAGATCAAAGACGTTTTTACCTATCATCTTTTTTCTTTTCAATCCAAGATCTCTGTACCAATCAACCATAACACTGTTTACAAGGACTATATCTAAATTTGTATTAAGAACAAATATGATGTCGCCCAGGTGATCCATGGTTATCCGGTAGCGCATCTCAGACTCTACGACGTCCCTCAAAGCCTTTTTATATTCGGTGGTTTCGATACATGATGCAACGATGGCCGATACATCTCTCCCCTCATCTTTTACCGCGGACTGTGACATCAAGACGAAAAACGTCGATCCATCCTTCCTCCTCCCAATAAGCTCCCCCTGCCAATAACCATTCTCCGAAATGTCCTCAATGGCCGTATTCAAGTCCTCTTCACTCCTTTCGGTGAAAAACTCAACAAAATCCCTCCCTATCATTTCTCCACCGTAATCATAATTCCACATTTTAACCACGGCGGAATTGACATACTTCAACTTCCAGTCCCTATCGATTATCGCAATTCCCCCGAGGGAATCCTCCACCGCCTGAAGGATCGTCTCCTTCTCCCTCTTGGATATTATGTGTTTATCAAGCTCCCTTGTCAGGTCTTCTATCTTTTTTTTGAGCTGGAAGTTTTCTTCCTTCAGTTTTTCGAGCGCTTCCATAAACTACCTTCCCCCGATTAGATTCAAAATTGCAGTAGATAATTTACTAAAAAAAGTAGTGATATTCTTATTTTGCAAATTAATAGTATCAAATAGAAACTTTTATTTCAAATATTCTTTTCCAAACCAATATAAAAATACTTTTTGCAGATAAAATTGAAACGATACAAAACAATATTGCCCGATCCGGCTTTTTCTGCTATAAGGGAAAAGTACCTTTTAACAGGAGATACTCGTGGTTGAAAATTCAGACAAAAAGCTGCGATTCGACACTCTATGTGTACACTCGGGGGAGGGCACGGACACCGATTCAAAGGCGATCCGGCGTCCAATACACATGGCAAACTCGTATGAATTGCCCACGGACGTGGAGGAGATCATGAAGGTGTTGGATTGGGACAACCTCGACAAATTCAACTACACCCGCGAGCACAGCGTCACCCCCCGTCATCTCGAGGAGAAGCTGGCCGAGCTGGAGGGGGGAGAGGACTGCGTGGTGTCCGCCAGCGGGATGGGGGCGATCTCCGCCGTCTTGTGGACTCTACTGAACGCCGGGGATCACATCGTGGCTTCGGAGGTGTGTTACACCGGGACGCAGAAGCTCCTGGGCTTTCACCTCAAACGCTTCGGCGTGGACGTGAGCCTCGTGGACACTATGGATACCGAAGAGGTCAGGGCGGCGGTCAGGAAAGACACAAAGGTGGTCTACATCGAGACCCCCGGAAACCCAATAGTATCGATCAGCGACATCGAAGAGATCGCCAAAATCGCCCATTCGGTCGGCGCACTCCTCGTTGTCGACAGCACATGGTCGGGGCTGGTCAACCAAAAACCGTTGGTGCTTGGGGCCGATGTAGTGATCCACAGCGCAACCAAATATATCAACGGCCACGGCGACTCCCTGGCCGGCGCCGTAATAGGGAAAAAATCCTTTCTTAAGGAGGTTAGGGAGGCGGGGATAGTCCACCTGGGGGCATGTATAAGCCCCTTTAACGCGTGGCTCGTCCTGCGGGGCTCGGTGACGCTCCCCTTGAGGATGAAAAAGCACTCCGATAACGCCATGAAGGTGGCGAAGTTTCTTCAGTCCCACGAAAAGGTGAACATCGTCCGCTACCCCGGGCTTGAAAGTCATCCCCAGCACGAACTCGCTAAGAAACAGATGACCGGTTTCTCGGGGATGTTGAACTTCAACCTGAAATGCGAGCTCATGGAGAACTTCGATTTTCTGAGCAGGCTGAAGATCATCACCCACGCAGTTTCTCTGGGACACGACCAGTCCCTGATCTTTTTTCTGCCCACGTTCTTTTTCTTCGAGGACATGGTGGTGTTCAACAACGCCCAGAAGGAGAAATACACAAAGCTAATGGGTGATGGGATATACCGGCTGAGCGTGGGAATAGAGGACGCGGATGACCTGATCGACGATCTCAAACAGGCGCTGGAGGGAGTTTAGCAACGGTATTGAAATCCTTCGGTCGAGACAGGGATGTTGTTGGGATTTGAGGGGAGATGGTTTTAAACCGAGAGAGCGGCTGCTAAAGCCGAATGTAATATCATCCAAGTTATGGGGATTTGGGAGAGAAAACGGTTTCATTCGGCGGCGGATCAAAGGCCGGGGTAAGGCCGGTATTTCAAGACAATTCAGCATAACAAAAAAGCGGGGGAAAGCCCGCTTTTTACAACAACAGAAGCCGAGTTTAGTTCAACAACTGCAATAAACAACTACTCCGCTTTATAAGACTACCCCTCACCCCCTCGATCCAACTCAAAGGTACGGCTGAATCCACCACACCACCTACCGGCCGACTCACTCAACTTTCTGCTTTCCCTAAATTACTACCAGCCCCTAAACTGCAGACGTTACCGACTCCCTACTCCCCCCATCGACTTGCCGCTGTCCTAATCAACCCCATCCCCCACTTGCCTGAATCCCCCAACTTACCACTCATCCGGCCTCCTAATCCTCGACTTGCCTCCGTCCCCAATCCTCTAATAACCCCACAACCTACCTACGTCACCAACATGCTGCTGTCAGTCGGCCTGAATATACTCCCCATTCCCTGATCGGTGATTTTATAAATTGAGGCCAAACCCCCTAAATATCGGAATGGCCGATCAAAGCAATTTAGACACGCTATCCCCTTCTCCCCCTCTCTTTTATTACACCCATTAGAAGCAACATGAAAAGGAGCATTTCGGCGTTGCCCGACTTTCCCGAAAAATCCCCGCCCTCGTCCCTTCCCATTATATCGTCGTATATCTCGTTTACCCGCTGGTTTTGAGGATCCATGCGAAGCGCCTTCGTTATCTCCTCCCTTGCCTCGACGATCCACCCCCTCTCCGCCATGGAGAGGGCCAAGTAGGCCCGGGTCAGGGGGTCGTCCGGATTATTCGCGGTGAGGTGTTTAAACGTGTTGAAGGCTTCGTCGATCATGCCCATGTAGCCGTAGCATATTCCCAGCTGGAACTCCCAATCGCCGTCCGTGGGGCTGTCGGAAAGGTAGCGGGAGATCTCAACGGCGGCGTCTTCGAACATTCCCATGTTCATCAGGGTGTAGCCAAGCCTCGCGTTGATATAGCTGTTTTCTGGGTCCTGAGACTTCAGCGTTCTGTAGTGCTCCACCGCCTCGGAAAAGCGCTCCTCCCTTTCCAAAAAATGCCCGAAGGATATCTGAACGGAGATATTATCCGGCTCGTAGTTGAGCGCCTCCAAAATAAATTTCTTGGCCAGGTCGTTCCGATCCAGGAGGAGGGAGGCGTCGGAAAGCCCCGATAGGACGTCGGCGTCGCCGTAAGAGAGTTCGTTTGCGATCGAGAAATAATAGAAAGCCTCTTCCCCCTCCTTCAAGTTTAAGGCGGAACACCCCATCAGATAGTAGATGTCGGGATCGTCCGGAAATCTCTTCACAGTCTCTTTCAATAGCGCCAGCGCTTGGGTGTGAAAGTTTAGATCTATCAACTCCCCGGCCGTATCCAATATCTTGTCAAGATCATCCATTTGTTGAAAAACCTCTCGAAAAAAAATTCAGGGCCTTTCGTGGCAGCAGTTCAGGGAAATTTTCTATCTGCAATTATACTACTTATATTACGGACAACAAAGAATATTCGTACCATTAAAGGGGAATCCACAAAATTCCGAAATCCAGGAGGTAAATGTCGTTTTTCTCAAGCGTAATATCGACCTGCTCGATCTCCTCCGTCTTTTTCAGGGCGTCCTCCTTTATGGAATCTATCTCGGCCTCCAGCTCATAGGTCAGTTGCTTCAGCTCCTCCTTGAACTCCGTTATCTCGGCCTCGGTGCTCTCCATCATCCCCTTCGCCTTTCTGGTCATCCTCCTCTTGGAGGTCGCCGTTGTTAGACCGCTTCTCCTCTTCCCCAAAACGAGGCCGAGGATAGTCTCCCCCGCGGACAGGAACTCCTCCCTCTTCCTCTCGCTGTACTCCATTTCCCGCATGTTGAGCTCCCGCTCCTCCTTCTTTATCCTCTTCTCGATCGTGTCAATCTTCGTTCTATATTTATCGGCGATCTTTTCCACCTCGGCATCAACCGCATCCTCGGCGATACCTTTAAGCCTCTCTACAAAGTCCTCCCTCTTTTCGCCGAACTCGGACAGCGCGTCGAAATTGGAATTTTTAAAGAGGGTTGCCTTCTCTCCGATGAACAGGTGATCTATGAAATCATCCGATATCTTCTTCAATATCCCCTTCTTGACACACCATTGGGGTATAGGCTTGAAGCCGACGACGTTCTCCTTCGGAATCGGGAGATCGTCTCTGATCTGACCCTCCCCGTCTTCGCCCGTCGGGATTCCAATCGCTTCATCCCATCCCCCCTCCCTCTCCCCGAGGGGGAAGATGACCTTTGCGATCTCCCTCTTTTGGGAGATATTTTTCTTCTCCACGTCGAACTTCGCCTCGGCCCTCGCCATGATCGCGGGCACCATGCTGAATCCCTTCTCGTCCGTGGTCTCTTTCGTCGGGACAAGGTTTGCGAAGGTAGGGTATGCGTCGCTGTTGGGGGCGATGAAAAAATTGGGCACTCCCTCGATCTTCGGGGGCGTGGGGAGAAGGGTTTCTCCGGCTGTGGTTTCATCCGCCTTCTCCGGGACGGAAGCGGCATCCGGTAAGTAGGCGGCCGGGAGGTCCTTGAGCCTCCCCTTGGAGATCGGCCCCCTCAGGTAGGAGATGGCCCACCGGGTTTGGAAGAGGACGGGGGCCTTCTCGTGGACGTTGTGGCACAAAAACACCCTCTTTTTGAGGCCCGAGATAAGGTCGTCGAGCACGTCTGCCGGCGGGGCGGCCTTGGAGGCATAAGACAATCCCTCGATGAGGCGACCCTTGTCCTGCTTCGTCTGGAGCCTCCCTATGAACCATGTGCCGGCGTTCGTCAACGCCTTGTAGTCCAGGTCTACCGGGTTCTGGGTCGCCAAGAGCAGACCCACCCCGAAGGCCCTCGCCTGTTTCAGGAGGGTCATGATCGGCTTCTTGGTCGGGGGGTCTTTCGGATGGGGCGGGAGCATTCCCAGCGCCTCGTCCACGTAGACCATCGTCCTCAACTCGCTCGTCCCCTCCTGTCCCATCATCCAGGAGATCAGATTCGAGAGGAGGATCGTTACGAAAAACTGCCGCTCGTCCTCGTTGAGGTGGGCTATGTAGAAGATGGAAACCCCAGGCTTGTTGCCGTTCGGCCTCAACAAGAGGTCTATGGAGAGGGGCGGGCCCTTCCGCCACGCCTCGAACGTCGGCGAGGCCACGATGTTGTTCAGGGACATGGCCAGCTCGAACCGCTCCGACCTCGGGTAGAATGTCTCGAGATCGAAGACCCCGACCTTCTTCATGGGAGGGTCCGCGATAAAGGTTATTATCTTTTCGAGATTGAGGTCCTGGCCACGCTCCCAGCAGTCCTCCCATATCTTGGAGAGGAGGATGTGCTCGCGGCTCTTGATCGGATCCGCCTCGATGCCCACAAGGGACAGGAGCGCCGAGACCGAACCGGAGATGAGATCCCTCATCCTCTCCTCGTCTCCGCCGCCCCCCTTGGGGATTCTGAAGGAGCTGAGGACGTTTACCGGGACCGCGGCGGCGCTTCCGGGGGTGAAGACGGTAAAATCGCACGTGTCCTTCAGCTTCCTGATCCTGTCGGGCGTAATCCCCCACTCCCCGTGGCCCTTCTTCCAGAGGGCGGCTGTCGATTTCGCCTCCTCCTCGAGCCCCCCTTCACCCCCCTTGATCTGGGACGGGTCTATCCAGGGGAGGTAGTCCTCAGGCCTGTAGTCGGGAAAGGTAAGCAGCAAGTTTGCCATCTCCCCCTTCGGGTCGATGATAATCTGGGGGATTCCCTGAAGCGCCGCCTCCTCGAGCATTATCATGGAAAGCCCCGTCTTTCCCGATCCGGTCATCCCGAGGATTACGCCGTGGGTGTTGAGGTCTTTCGGGTCGTAGGTGATCTGGTTGTCTGTAACCTTATCCGTCTTCGGATCGTACTCTTTTCCGAGATAAAAATTTCCTTCGCTCAAAATAAATTTTCCTTATTTAGTTACAATATCTTGAGGCGATATCAGAGAATTTGTATGGATTTATAAATTCGCCCCAACCGTGGGAGACAAATATATTCTCCCCAAAACCAAGTTTTTATCCCCGCATATTCAATATTGTATCAGTATACCACAAATCTTGAAACCATTCCTAAAGGATCGTCCCCCTCCCCCCGTAAAAACGGATAAGCTCAATCGACCGGCGCCTCCGACCCTTCGCTCAGCCCGCCGCCGTAGGGGAGCTTTTGTGCATCGTCCTTTCTGTCGAAGAAATCCACGGAGTAGGAGATATCCCAGACGTGGGAGATGATCTCTTCTGCCAGCTCACCCTCGGCCAACTCGGGCTGATAGCCCACCTTGACAGGGATCATCTCGAACGACTTGACGCCGTCCTTTGTGACGGTGAGTACAAGGATGATGCTCAGCTTCTTCCACCTGGAGTGCTCCGAGCTCTGGTGGAAGGCGAAGTTGCCCAGCGAGTATACGATAAAGGTCCCGTTGTAGACCTCGAACCCCTGGGGGACGTGTGGGTGGTGACCCAGGATTATGTCCGCCCCGCAGTCGGCAATCCCGTGGGCGAGGTCAACGGTCAGTTCGCACGGCCTGTCTTTGTACTCCCAGTCCCAGTGGGCGCTCACCACGACCACGTCGGCCTGCTCCTTGGCCTCTCTTATCTTCGGCCCCAGCCTTTCCTTCAGCGTCTCCTTGTTCAGCCACGCGAGATACTTGAAGGCCTTGTGGTCCGGGTACTCGCCGTAGTTGAAGATATTGGCCACCGCCAGAAAGGCAACCTTTATACCGTTCACCTCCATTATCACTGGGGCGTAGGCGTGGTCGAGGTCTTCGCCGACCCCCACGCTCAATATCTCCACTTTATCCAAGTGTTCTATCGTCTCGAAGAGGGCTTCCTTTCCGTAGTCCCAGATGTGGTTGTTGGCCATGGAGACGATGTCGAATCCGGCGTTTTTGAGGCTGTTTGCCGCGTCCGGCGGCGCCGTGAAGCGCCACACCCCGCTCTTTGTCTCGCCTCCCTGGTCGGATATGGTGCTCTCGAGGTTGGCGAAGGCGATGTCCGCCCCGGAGATTATATCCTTGGTCTTCTCAAAGGCGTAGTCGGTCTTCCCCTCGAGGATGATCTTCCCCGCCTTCCTGCCGAGGTTTATGTCGCCCACCGCCAGAAGGGTGAACTCCCTCTCCTCCTCGACAACCTCCCCGGGGACGCCCACCTCCCTCAGGGGCACGCACCCGGGAACAAAAACTACGATTAAGAGAAAGATTGTCCCAAAGAGCAGGACTCCGTGGTGAAGTCCGCCTCCTTTTTTCAAAAGTCTTTTTTCAAAAGCCATTCTTTACCTTTCCCGCTCCCTCTTGACTTATAAAAACACAACATATAGAATAGTATCAGAGATCGCACAAAAAGAAAACCGTTTTTTTCAAAAGGGGGGGCCGGGCAATGTGGTGTGGAGGGGGAGGGAGGGGAAGTGGGAGAGGGGAGTAAGGCATTGTAGATAGGGAAAGGTGCGATCTGATTCAAGGGAAACCGTAATTAACAGAAAACAGGCAGGTAAAAAAGGTGACAAAATTGGAATCTATCGGCAAATTGAAAATTGCGAGGCTTAAAATCTTTTTGGCTTTAACGACTCTTATCTTAATAGTTTCCGGGTGCGCAACACCCCCCAAGAAGACCGAATACATTCCCCCGTATTCCCCGGGGTACGGAGTCTTTCTAAATTACATCATCGCCGAGGGGCTCGAAGGCTCCATGGAAAGGCTCAAGGGGGCTCCTCCCGAGTCCCTGCCGCCCTACTACGAAAAGCTCTTCGAGGACGGGAGGCTGACGATCGCCCTCGCCATCGGGACGGAGGACCTCGTAAACGGCTTTTACGATGAAAAGGGAGGGGGAGACCTCCTGAAAATATTCGTTGGGGAATACACCGCCCCGGTGAAGCTCTACGGCAGGGATATAATTATCGATGCGGTTGTGGTAAACAACAGGGAGGATCTGATAAAGGCCCTGGGAGAGAGGGAGGTCGTCTTCGTCTACTCCCACTCCCGCTACGGGAACGGCTGGGCGCTCCACAGCGACGGCCTCGACGAGCCGTTCAGGATGCAGTCGGACCCGATAAGGATTCCGAAGAAACAGCTTCACGGCTACGAGGGAGACATCGTCAGCGAGTCCGCCACCCACTACTATCTCAGGCCGAACACCCAGGACATCGACATGGTTGTCCCCTATCCCGGCTTTCAGATCATAGTCGGCCTCTCCTGCACCAGCCAGGGGCACTTCCAGAAGGAGCTTCTCAAGATGAGGAACGGCAATCCCTCCCTCTTTGTCCTCACCACGGGGGCGGGCAGTTTTCTGGAGATGAGGTTCAAGATATTCAAGACCTTTTTGGCAGGGCTTACCCTGGGACTTCCGATGGATAAGATCGTCTCCGACATGAACGACACGTGGCAGAGGATACCGGATGAGTTCTTCAAGGAGCACGGCATACGCTACAGCTGGAGGCCTAAGAGGGTGATAAAGCTGTCGTACAGCGATATTTGAGCGGAGGAGTTGAGGTTTTTAAGCCTACGGGGGCATTTATGCGGTTAGGGTTTTCCGCTCACATATTGAAAGTCGAAAACAGGGGAGAGGAAATATTTAGTGTCTGAGTTTGAAAACATTTTTGGCAGTCCCTTCCTGACATTCTACAAAACGGGAAAACGGCGAAAAGCCGGCGACAGGTTGATCCACTCAATCCATTTAGAATCCCTTTCTTTTCATGAATCAAGATTCTTGATTCATGGATAGGTTTTCAATCGGGGTGCGGGAGAACAGGACGGACAGCGTATTATCCCTTTTTTACTTTTTGCCCGCCGATTTTCTTAATCAAGTCGGCCGACGAAATTTCGTCATCGTCTCAATGTAGGGCCGGCGGGGGGCCGTCATTAAAATTCGCTGAGGCTATATTTAAATATCCAATTGGGACTTCCGATTGAAATCACGTAATTCCTCGTCCAACGGAAACATCGGAGAGAAGTAGGTTCAAAACAAACACGATGTCCCCCTACTCAAGGGAGTTCAGCTCCTCTTCCACCCTCGATGCCCCCTCGAGGTCGTCCAGCTCTATATAGATCGAATAGGCATAGCCGTAGACACTTTTCGCATAATCGATTCTCCCCAGCTCTTTCAGAAGTCCCGCCATTTCAAACGCCTGCTTGGCCTGGTCTTCCTTCGATACCCCTTCCGGGTGTTTTTTTGCGTAGTCAAGGGCCTCCATGTACGTCGATAGTGCGGCATCGACGTTGCCGCCGAGATAGTAAGCGCCGGCGATATACGGGTAGATGCTGAAGGCTGTGAATGTATGTCCCGCCTTGTCGTAATTATCCATCGCCTTTTTAAACTCGATAACGGCAAAGGAGAGCTTGCCGTCTCCCATGAGCTTCTTTCCGTAGTTAAAGGACGTCTCTGCATCCTCGAGTAGCGGATTCACCGTAACGCAGGTTGCCAGAAAAAAACATAATAAAAGAACTGTAAATAGAGATCTTTTCATAAGTTCCCCTTAATGCGCAAAGATTTCAAAAACAGAGCTTTCAAGATCGAAAAAGAGCTGTTTTCCTCTCAATGGCTCGCCCAGGCCGGTGATGATCTTCAAGACCTCGACGGATTGGATCGAGGCGACGGCTCCGACGACTCCAGGGAGGTTTCCGAGGCCGGTTTCCACGCCCCTCTCCGGGAGCTCATCCTCATCTCCGTAGATGACCGAATAGCCCTTGTCACCCGGGAGGATGGTCGAGACCTGCCCCACGAAGCCGGCCACCGAGCCATGAACAAGGGGGATTTTTAGGGCCTTTGCCGCCCTCTGCAGGGCGAACCTCGAGAGGATATTATCGAGGGCGTCGACGGCCACATCGGCACTTTTAAGGATTTCGATCAATTCTCCTTCTTCGGCCCTTAGCTTTACGACCTCAACGTCGACGGCGCCGTTTATCCTCCCGACCTCTTCGGTCGCCACCTCCACCTTCGCCCTCCCGACCGCTTTTTCCGTCGACATCTCCTGGCGGTTGAGGTTGTCCTCGGAAAATGTATCGCAGTCGACGAGGATGAGGCCCCCCACACCCAGCCTGGCCAAGCTTCTGACCACCGTGCCCCCGAGGCCGCCGATTCCTACCACGGCGACAAGAGACTTTAGGAGCTTCATCTGCCCCACGATTCCGAGGGTCCCTAAATTTCTGATATACCTTGTGGGGACTATATCTCGACTCAGGGCCTCGATCTCTACCTCCCTTCTGGGCGTATCGCAAATCTTCGATACCTTTATAGATTCCTCAAGACCTATCGACCTTATCGAAGACCCGTCAGGCAGGAGAATAATCCCGGAGCGCTTTTGGATTTCGCCGACAATATCCTTGCTTCTTCCCACCTTTTAAGCCCCCTTACATTAGACCACTCTTTTTCTTTCAGGTTCGCTCAAAAAAAATGGGGGAAGGAGTATTACCCCCTTTCCCCCAAAAACAGATCAGATGCTTTTATTTGTAAATGATATCGAACTCAACTCTTCTGTTTTTGATCCTACCGGCCTCTGTGGCGTTGCTCTCAGCGGGCATATACTCGCCCCAGCTGACGGTCGTAAGCCTCTCTTCAGGCACTTCGTAGAGCGTAAGAGCGCCTTTTACACTGTCCGCTCTCTTCTGACCGAGCCAGCAGTTGTATTTCTCGGTTCCGATAGAACAAGTATGTCCCTGAACTTCCACGTTGACATCCTCATACTTCAGCATGGTCTGAGCCATATGATAGAGGATTGGATAGAATTCAGGTCTGATGGCATACTTATCAAAGTCAAAATAAATGACCTTACAGAGCTTCAGCTTGTCTACGCCCTCGGCGATCATCGCGTTTGCCTTCGCCAGGTGCATCCTGAAGCGATCGATCTTGAGCTCGTTGAGGTGATGCTCAGCAAACTCAAGCTCGGCCTCGGCAATTGCGTACTCGCAGGGAGTACAGGCCTTCATGCCCAGTGCCGTGGCCTTCTCAAAATCAGCTTTAGCGGCGTTAAGCGCATCGTAGCTTGGTCCGGAGGTAACTCCTCCACACCCCACCAGAAGCGCCAGAGCCGCTGCAGCCATAACGGCTACAAGGACTTTACCCTTCATTTATAATTACCTCCATTTTTTTAATACATCATTGACAAGCAGGGTGAAACTGCCCTCGGGGGAGCAGCCAATGCTGCATCCGCCATGCTCTTGGACTTGTTAGCCCATTCAAGAGCTTGACACCAGTCACAATCACCTACTACTTCCTTGGCGCCACCAAGATAGGCACTGGCGCTGCAAGTTTCGTACGGTGCGTTCGTGATTGTTCCCTTGCTGTTGCACTGGGCTACCGCCGCATCCGCATCAGCAATGGCTCTCATGGCTCCACAGTAACAGCACCCCACAGATAAAGATGCCACAAAAGCAACAATGAGAATACCTGCAAAAATTTTCCTCATCAGGTCTTTCACCTCCTTTCACGGAAATGTTAGAAAATAATTCTCCCAAAAAACCCTGAAAAAATAATACCTTTTCTTCTCTCCCCCCCTCACATTAGATAATATTATTATAACCTAAATGCTTTGTCAAGTAAAAGATGGCCTGAAATTAAACAATCTTAATATTTCTTACAATTTTTAAAATTAGATAAAATAACATTATGTTGTGTATAGCTCTATTTAGGAAACGATATATTGTATTATAATATTTTTCTGTGATCTATATCAACAAAAATCGTTATTTTTTTCATTTTTTATTATGGAATCCAGTGTAAAAAGTTGCTCTAAAAGTCTTTTTAGATGTTTTAAATGAAACTGGTTCGTTGCGTCGCAGAGGGCGCTGGGCGGATCGGGATGAACCTCCATGAAGATACCATCCACGCCTGACGCCACGGCCGCCCTGGCGAGGGTAGGGATAAACCTCCTGTCGCCCCCGGTAATTCCGTCCGCCCCCCCCGGGAGCTGAACGCTGTGGGTGGCGTCAAAGACCACCGCCGGGTGCTCCTCATCCTTCAAGGGATGGGCCACTCCCCCCGTCACCCTAACAAGGCCCTCCCGCATGATCTGGAGAGACCGGAAGTCGACCACGAGGTTGTGATACCCGAAGGTCGCCCCCCTCTCCGTCAATATAATATCCTTGTTTCCCTCGCTCTCGATCTTATCCACTACATTAATAATATCCTCCGGGGCGAGAAACTGCCCCTTCTTCACGTTCACCGGCTTTTTTGTCCTCCCCGCCTCCAAAAGCAGGTCGGTCTGGCGACACAAAAAGGCGGGGATCTGCAGGACGTCAAGGACCTCCGCCGCCCGCCTGACCTCGTCGACGGTGTGAACGTCGGAGAGGACCGGGACCCCCAGATATTCCCTCACCTTTTTTAAAATCTTCAGCCCCTCTTCCATGCCGGGGCCCCTGTAGGATGAAACGCTCGACCTGTTCGCCTTATCGTAGGAAGACTTGTAGATGTAGGGTATTTTCAGCTCCTCCGCGATCTTCTTTATGGCGGCGCCGGTCTCCATGGCCACTTTCTCCCCCTCGATGACGCAGGGGCCGGCAATAAGAACGAAGGGTCTCTCTCCCCCTATCTCGATATCCCCGATGTTTACGATCCTTGTCATCTTCCCGCCGCCTCGATAAACGACACGAAGAGGGGATGGGGGTCGTTCGGCCTCGACTTGAACTCGGGGTGAAACTGACACCCCAAGAACCACTTGAGGCCGGGGATCTCTATTATCTCCACGAGGTTCCTCTTCGGGTTTACCCCCGAGATAACCATGCCCTTCTCCTTCACCTCGTCCTTGTATTCGTTGTTGAACTCGTAGCGGTGCCTGTGCCTCTCGCTTATGGTGGAGGTCTTGTACGCCGAAAATGCGAGGCTGTCGTTTGTCAGCACACACTTGTACGCCCCCAGCCTCATTGTGCCCCCAAGCTTGTCGATGTTCTTCTGTTCCGGCATAAGATCGACAATGGGACAGGACGTGCCGGGATTGAACTCGCTGGAGTTGGCGTCACCATGCCCGCACATCTTGCGCATGAACTCCGCAACCGCGAGCTGCATCCCGAGGCATATCCCGAAGTACGGGATGTTGTTCTCCCTGGCGTAGCCGGCTGCTGTGATCTTTCCCTCGATTCCCCTCGATCCGAACCCACCCGGAACGAGGATGCCGTCGGCGCCCTTCAAAAGCGTCTCCGGCCCCTTCTTTTCTATCTCCTCGGCGTCCACGAAGTCCAGGTTGACCTTGAGATTGTTGGCGATCCCGCCATGGACCAGCGCCTCGTTCAGGCTCTTGTAAGACTCCACGAGATCGACGTATTTTCCGACGATGGCGATGGTGACCTCCCCCCTCGGGTTTTTCGCCCTCTCCACGATCTCCTCCCAGGCCGAAAGGTCCGGCGCCTTCGTCCACATGTTGAGCTTTTCCACGATCCTGTCGTCCAAACCCTGCTTGTTGAAGAGGATGGGAACCTCGTATATATTTTTCACATCCACGGCGGAGATAACCGACTCTACCTGGACGTTGCAGAAGAGCGCTATCTTCTTCTTGATCTCGAGGGAAAGCTCCTTCTCTCCCCGGCAGAGAAGGATGTCGGGCTGGATTCCTATCTCCCTCAGCTTCATGACGCTGTGCTGGGTCGGCTTTGTCTTGACCTCTCCCGCCGTGGAGATAAATGGAACGAGGGTAAGGTGTATGTAGAGGGTGTTCTCGGAGCCGAGGTCCCACCGCAGCTGTCGTATCGCCTCGAGAAAGGGGAGGCTCTCGATATCGCCGACCGTCCCCCCCACCTCAACGATAACCGTATCCACCCCGTTTGCGAGATTTATAACGTTTTGCTTTATCTCGTCGGTGATGTGGGGAATGACCTGCACGGTGCCTCCCAAATACTCACCCCGTCTTTCCTTTGTGATCACCGAGTCATATATCTGGCCCGTGGTGATGTTGTTCACCTGTCCCATCTTTGCGGTGGTGTATCTCTCGTAGTGACCCAGGTCGAGGTCGGTCTCCGCCCCGTCGTCCGTCACGAACACCTCCCCGTGCTGGAACGGGTTCATCGTTCCGGGATCGACGTTGATATAAGGATCGAGCTTCAAAAAGGTTACGGTAAGCCCCCTGCTCTCCAAGAGCGCCCCGATTGAGGCCGCGGCCAGCCCCTTTCCCAGAGACGACAGGACACCGCCGGTTACGAAAATGAACTTAGAGCGTCTCATAGTATCAACCTTCCTTCTCTTACAAGGTTTTCAAGCCTCTCGAGGTCTTCCGGAGAATCAACCCCCACAAAATCGTACTCGGTGTTTATCACCTTTATCCTGTACCCGTTTTCCAATACCCTCAGCTGCTCGAGGCTCTCCGCCCTCTCCAGGGGCGTCATCGGAAGCCTTATGTATTTATCCAAGAAATCCCTCCTGAAGACATAAAGCCCTATATGTTTTTTGCAAAGACTTGATGAGGGATTGAATCTCATCTTTCCGCCGGCACTGTTATCACGACAAAATGGGATCGGGCTCCTGGAGAAATAAAGGGCGTATCCCCTCTTATCAATAACGACCTTGACGACGTTGGGAGACAGGAGGTCTCCCTCCTCCTTGATGTCGGCGGAGAGCGTAGACATTTCAAGATCCGGTTCATCGATAAGAGGTCTGACGGCATCATCTATCGCCCTCGGCTCTATGGCCGCCTCGTCCCCCTGAACGTTTACGACGATGTCACACCGGATATTTTCAACCGCCTCGCCGATTCGGTCCGTCCCTGTCCTGTGCTCCCTGGATGTCATGACGACCTCGGCACCGAAGACCTTGATCGAATCCGTGATTCTATCGGCGATCCTCCGGTCATCGGTGGCGACGATGATCCTGTTTACGGTCTTTGCCGCAGCTGTCCTCCGGGCTACATGCTCGATTATCGGCCTCCCGTCAAGCAGTGCCAGGACCTTCCCCGGGAACCTCACCGAGTCGTACCTCGCTGGAATTACCGCAACTACATGGGCCACAGACCTACCCCCAAAGCCTTTCAAAAACTTGCGGGTCATTCAGCTCTTCAATCCCAACCATGTCTTTAAAAGATGTCTCCTCCAAGATTTTTGCCTTAAGCCATAAAATACAACGACCCAACCGACCATGTCAAGAAATGGACATCAAAAATGATTTTTCTCCGCTCCACCTTTCCCCAGCCCCCCCCCGACCGGAATAAATCAGTGACGAATCTCCACGGTCGAGCCGATCTTAACAACCTTCATCAGTTTTTCGAGATGCTCGTTGTGAAGCCTTATACAGCCCCTCGATACCGGCATCCCTATCTTTTCCGGCTCGTTGGTCCCGTGTATGCCGATCCCCGTCCACGGCTGGGTGGCAAGCCTGATAAACCAGGGGCCGTAGGCGTATTCCCCCTCGAATACCCACGAGGAGCTGTCCTCTATGGAGACCACCTTGAACGTCCCCTCCGGTGTGCGGTTGTCCCCCATCTCCTTCTTGTCCTCAAGGTCGGGGTTTTTGCCGATGGAGACCGGATATTCAAAGAGTAGGCTGCCCGAGAGGTCATACCCCCTGAGCATGAAATCGGTCTTCTTGATTATAATCCTGACTTCGGGGAGATTCTCATCCTTGTCAAGGCCCAGCCTCGCCTTGGTCCTTGGATCGAATTCGAGCCCCAAGACAACGACCACATCCTTCAGGTTCTCAACCTCCTTCATCTCTCCATAACCCACGGCCTCCCTGACCTCTTTGGCCACATCCGAGAGATTCGGGGGATAATATATCACCGTCTCGTGGAAGTAGCGATCCGCGTCGTCCGGGGTGTAAAACATGTATTTTTTTGAAAGATTATGGTCGATCGTCACCGCTATACTCTTCGCAAGCCCCTTTCGCCTTGTGGAATTCAACACCAGAATTTTATTCTCCACCTTCAGGGTCTCGAACGTCGGCACCACGGCGTCCATTCCGAGGATTATCTGAACGCTCCCCTCCGAGACCTCCTCCTGAGGGAGGAGTTTTCCCACCTTCACAATATCAAAAACATCCTTTGCGTAATCTTCATCCACCGGATTGAATATTATCTCCGTCTCCACCCTGTAATCGGCGAGGTTCTTCGGCTCTCCAACGATGTATTCATTCTCCACCAGCTTCTTGTTCACCTCTCTGGCGAGTCCCTTCACACCCACCTTTGTGCAGTACGCCCTGGCGCCGTTATACACATTCACCATCGGCTTTGATTTCCTCGGAATTATCGGCGAGCCGCACCCGGAGAGAAAAAGAAGGGCATAAACCAAAAGACACGAAACAGCGATGCTGAACCACCTTAAAACAGACCTTTTATTCATCATTGTCCTATTTTTAAAAAACACCATATATAAATCCTTTTCTTATTTCCTCTATCGTTCCCCGTCCAATTTGGCCGTTCCGGGTATTATAGTTTAGGGATCCTGCAATTGTCAACAAAAACCGCCTTTGAATATGTACAACTCATTTTGCGGTTTATCGTCTCAGAAAGACTTTATCAAATGCCAAAATTTATTTAAGTTTTAGTATTTACATAAGATTGATTTTATTGTATAATTTCCTAAATTTTCTAAAGATTTACTCCGTCTATGCGAGTCAACTTTCAAAAAAAAGAGATGATCATGAAGATCGTCTACTTCGGTCCGAGCCAGGGGGGAAAGACCACAAACCTCCGATACATTCACACCCGCCTTTCGCCCGAGGTAAAGGGACGATTCATGTCCATCAACACTCAGGAGGACAGGACGCTCTTCTTCGATTTTTTTGACGTTACCACATCGGCGAAGATACGCGGCGGTCGAATTAAAATTCGATTCGAGCTTTACACCGTCCCGGGCCAGGTCAAATACGAGGAGACCAGGAGGCTTGTGATGAGGGGGGCGGACGGCGTTGTCTTCGTCTCCGACTCCCAGGAAGACAAGATGGCGGAAAATATCTACTCCAGGGCGGACTTGGACGAGATCCTCATGCACTATCGCCAGGACCCCAAGATCTTCCCCACCGTTATCCAGTACAACAAGCGCGACCTTCCAAACGTCGCCTCCATTGAAAAGCTGAGAGATGCCTTGAACCCGAGGAACAATCCGGACTTCTCATCCATCGCCATTACAGGCACGAATATCATGGAGACCCTAAACAAGGTGTCCTCCGAGATTATCAGGGTAAACAGAAACAGGTTCGCGTAGATAGATCGTTCTTCTTTATCAAAAAAGGGGGATAGTCTGATTTGGGGGGCAGGGAGATTTTGAGAACCAGGCACTTTTTAGCGGAGCAATTTCGAGGTAGTGGGCAATTTTAGGGGGGGTAGGGAGATCAAATTTGGGGGGGAGGAGCCGATACTTTTGGGGGATGGCCAATGTTGGGGGAGTTGGGCATTTTTAGGGGATGGACAAATTTCAGGGGGGCAGGGCAGTTGGGGGGGGTGGCCAATTTCAGAGGGGCCGGCCGTTTTTATTTGGCCCGACATTTTTTAGAGGGGATGGCCTTTGAAGTAGGCCGGACACATTTTGGGGGGCCGGCCGTTTTTTTAAGCAAAAATTGGCTTTCATGTCATTTAAGGCACCATAATTATTAACCAATAAGGATTAAAGGAGGAATTTGTGAAAAAAGGTCTATTTATAACAGCACTGATTTTAGCGGCTTTTTGTGTATCCACATGCAATTCTAAAGAGATAGTCATAACCTCGGGCGAAAACAAAACCGGCATGGATATAACCCTCGTTGTCGAAGGCGGTAAGCACTACACCCATATGCTCAAGGTAATGAAGTTTTTTAAAATTAAAACAACCCCGCAAATAGCCGTTTGGATCGAAGACACCGACGGCAATTATATCGAAACAATTTATGTGACCAAAAGGGTTGGAACCCAGGATTGGAGAAAGACTCCCGGAGAGGGCGTGCCGATCGAGAAGGTCAGGAGAAAGTCCTCGCTCCCTTACTGGGCACACAAGAGAGGCGTTGTCTATGAAGACGGATTATACCTTCCTACTAAAGCCAATCCCCTCCCCGACGCTATCACATCGGCCAGCCCGAAGGCGAGCTTTTCACTCGTTACAAAGGTCCCCGAGACCCTGACTAAATTCATCATCGTGGCCGAGTTCAACAACTCCGGTGATTTCAACGATTTTTATACCGAGGACGCAAAGCAGGGAGACCCGGGCTATACGGGAGGTCTTTATGCGGGGGGGCAGCCCGCCGTCGTCTATTCGGTGGAGATTGACCTGACTTCAAAGACCGAGAGCTACGAGATGAAGCTCATCGGACACTCCAGCCCCGACGGGGAGAGCGGAGACCTGTATGAAGACACCTCGAAGATGACCACGGGCCTCGACCTCGTAGAGAAGATAGTGGTGAACGTCAAGTAAAAACCATTAAACAAGCAGGTGGCGGAATCACTATTTGTCTTGTTTGGAGATATAAATTTCGAGCCTGAGTCCCTTTTTCCAGATTCTCTTCGGCCCGAATATCGGGAGGACTAGAAGGTTCTAAACAATCTTTTTAAGGGATTTACAGGGCAGTGATAGAGATCATCGGGGGCTTGCCTTTTTACGGCAGCCCCCGTTTTTAAAATTTAAGCGCCATGCCCGACAGAAGCAAATGTCCCATTTTAACTCAAAAGGCCGATCGTCCGCTTTCGCCGAGAAAACCTCGGCCCTGGCGGACTCTGCTCCACGATGAACGCTTATACTACTATTTAAATTTTTCCATTGAAGCTCCCCCGTTTAAGAAGGTTGAAGACCCCTACAGCTTCTTGTCACCCCAGCCGAGCTCGTCAAGGACCTCGTTGTAAATAACCGCCACATTCTTGAGCTTGGGAGCAAGCTTCAAAAGGCCCGCTGCGGAGCCCTTGACGATGACCTTCTTTTTCGTTATTGCCATAACCGGGCTCAGCTTGTTTGACCAGGACCGGTGGGCGTCGTCCGCGGAAAGGATCATCGTAAAATCCGGTTCTTCCTTCGGCCTTCCCTGTCCCGACGAAACATTACCCCCGCGGCAGTCCACCCAGAAGGAGCACTCCGGGCCGTCCTGGGTGTAGTCAAACCAGATCAATTGATTTATCTTTTTGATGCTTTCGCCCAGCTCCTTGTCCTTCATGCACTTGTCGAACAACTTCAAAAAGGCCTCTATCGGCTCCTTTTCGCTGCTCCAGAATTCCATTTTCCCCTCCTTACAACATAAAAAACCCTAACTCTCAGATATGAAATCCCTCGGATACGCCCGAGAGGACTCGATCATAACATAAGAAATTTATACCCCATTTTAAGATATTCTTTACCTAAATGGTACGCTTTTTTTAATGCAGCCTTTAAAAATGCCCCCAATTTCAACGATTTCAATAAATTCAATAATTTACAGCTATATCCTGCGTGGTATTATAATCCGCCTCCAAATAAGATAGACAGCCCCACCATCGCGGGCCGATGCGATTCTTCCGCCCTACTTCACGCTTTTCGCATCCGGCGACTCAAGGAGTGAATCCACCTCAAGGATATACTCTAAAAGAATATTGTAGCTTTGGAAAAAGACGTTCCGATCGACAACCGAGGGGTCGTCAAATTTCGAGTCGAGGATAAAGACATCGTAAGGCATTATGCCGTCAAGCGTTATGGCGGGGATTCCCGCCTTAAGAAAGGGGACGGAATCGGTACGGACATAGCTTATGGAGACCGGGGAGAGATCGTGCCCGAATTTCTCACCCACATCCACAAAAAGCTCTTCCAGAGAATCTGAAGACCCCTCCGGCCAGGGGTGGGGAAGCGTAATGCCGAGGCAGTCGAAGTTTATCACCGCGTGAATCTTCCCCGGCTTATATCTGCTCCCCTTTACAAAGGCCTTCGACCCCAACAGACCCTCCTCCTCCCTGTCGAAGGCGATGAATAGAAAATCGTGTTTGAGCTCACACCCTTTGATCTCCTTGTAAAGGGCCGCCATCATCAAGACGCCGCTGTAATTATCCAGGGCGCCGACGCCCTCCCCCTTCATGTCGAGGTGGGAGGAGACAATGATACACCCACCCGCTCCTCCGCCGTCCTCCCTATTTGAATCGATCGGGACGATGATGTTCCCAGGACAGCCGTTTCCCCCCTCGATCCTCTCGACGTGGATCTCATTTGCCCCGAGCCGCTTGAATATTCCGACTATGTCCGTGCACCGATCGCCCCTTGATCGGGGGATATCGGTAAACTCTTCCCAGATCGCGGAGAGGTGCTCCGCCTCCTGCCCGCAGATCGGCACTGCGAATACCGCGGCCGCAAAAAGGAAAATGACCAATGTCTTAATGATATGCCTAAACTTCATAACAACCTTGAGTGAAAAACCTCTCGATTATAGACTATATCCATCCTTCTGAAAAGGTTTTAAATGGAAGGGTAAATCTTTTTATATATATCAAAAAAGAGACGAGAAAATCCACATTAAAACACCCAAAACCTTGACTATCACTGTCTATTCTGATAATATTCCCAATCTATTTTTAACCACCCTGTACGAGAGAAGGATGGGAATCAAGATTACGATCTGCGAGGGCGTTACGCCCCCAAAGCTTGAAAAGGAAGGCACATTTGACCAAGAGAAGATGGAAATTTCCTTGCCTCACGGGGCTTTTTCCATTGGCGCCGGGGGATTCCTCTTTTCCGAGACCTGCAAAGACGGCGACCTAAGAAAGGGCGAAAACCTCTTCTGGCTCAAGTTCCCCGAGATAAAATTTATCAAGACCATCGATGACCAGATCTTGTTCAAAAACTGGGACCTCTGCCCTAACTGCGAGGTGATCGACGACGTCTTTAAGATCAACGATAAAAAGGAGATCACCCGCTACTGCAGGAGGTGCGGGGCGGAGCTTAAGATCAAGGATTAGGGTGCGTTTTAAGAGGGGGCTGGAAAGGTCAAGGTCGGCCGTCATTTTTAATGGGTTAGAGGAAAGACGCATCGGCTCCGACCGGCCACCAAGGTTTATCGCTTGGATGGAAGAGGAGGGAGGGGGGGGAGGGGGGTAAAAGGGAGAGGGGGATGGGCCGAAAGATTGCCAACGCTCATCGACCAGGGAAAAAGGCAAGGGGAGAATGGGGAGAGCGGAAGGTGGGGGGAAGGGGGGCGTTAAGGGACCGACGGGCTGCCTACGCTAATGGGTTTAAAGGGAACGCCAAGAGTGCTGAATGTCCTTTGAAAGCCATAGATGACTGCGGCATCTATTCTTTATATTGGGGACGGGGAAGGTCGGAACCCCGCTTATATATATTTGGTTGTTTGTTTTTTATATCCTTTGTTCATCACGGCTTTGAGAGTCCCGAGAATACCCGCCCCTTTTCTGTCTTGGGAATAAAAAGTGTCACAAAAACCCGGGCCAAACATTTAAATACCGCCGGCCAACAATTTGAAACCAAAAAACGGCCCTACTCCCCCCTCCTCTCCGTGGCTATGGAGAGCCTCGAAAAACCTGTCCTCTTGGCGTCGTCCATCACCTCGACGACGGTCCCGTGGTTTGCTTTTTCATCCGCCTGAATGATCAGGTTCGCCTTCGGTTTCTCTTTTTTCTGCTTCAAGAGCTCCTCGTAAAGCCCCTCATACGTGTAGAACTCCTCCCCCAGCTTTATCCTGTTGTCCTCGGTCACAAAAACGATAATATCCTCCTTCTCCTGGGGAACCTCCTCGACCGTAGACTCGGGGAGGTCCACCTTCAGCCCCGGCGTCAGGACAAAGGTGGTCGATATCATAAAGAAGATGAGGAGCAGGAGAACCACGTCAATAAGGGAGGTGAGGTTTACGCTCACGGCATCCTTCTTTCTGTTATTTTTCTTGAAATTCATCTCTTTCTTCCAAATAAATCGGCAAAAAACGGCTGTTAAGGGATTGGGGGCTAAAAAACGATCTTAATCCCATACCCCAATACGCCTTAATCCTCCCCCTTGATGATGTCGACGAGGCTTATGGTGTAAAGCTGCATCTCCGAGGTGAGGTCGCTCGCCCTCCCTATCAGGTAGTGGTATCCGATGAGCGTGGGAATGGCCACCGTCAGCCCCGCCGCCGTGGTCACCAGCGCCACTGAGATGCCGTCCGCGAGCTGCGAGGGATCCCCGACCCCGACCGACATGATCTTGTTGAACACTTTTATCATCCCCTGGACGGTGCCCAGAAGACCCAAGAGGGGGCTTATCTGGGCGATAACGGAGAGCACCCCGACGTACTTCTCCAGGTACTCAGCCTCCTGTCCCCCCACCTCCTCCACCGACTCCTTTATGACCTCCCTCTTCTTGCCGAAGTTCTTCACGGCGGCCAGAAATATCCTCGCCATGGGCGAGCGATCTCTTCTCAAGATGCTCGTCACATCGTTTATCCGCCCCTCTTTTACAAGCTCCTCAACCTTAATTACAAGCTCAGAGGGAATGATCTTCTTCCTCCTCAGATAAAAGACCCTCTCCAGGAAGACTCCCAGCGCAATTACGGAACACAAAAGTATCGGGATCATAAGGGGACCGCCGTCCACCAAAAGATCTAAGAAGTTCTCCATATTCCCTCCCGCTCAATCTAATATTTTTTTGCCTTTAAAAGCTCCTTGACCGTGACGACCTTGACCGCTCCCGAGGTCAGGGCCGGCTCCATCGACTTCAGCGCCCTTATCGTCTCCGACCTGGGGTGACATATCCCTAAGGCCCTGCCGTCCCTCTTCGCCACGGCTATCAGCTCGTTGAGTCTGCCCCTTACGGCGTTCAGGTCGTTCTCGTTGTCGAGAAAGACCGACCTCTCTATTGCCGGAACCCCCATACTCACAGCCAGCCGATAGGCAACCGTAAGGTGGGTTGTCCTCGAATCCACGAAGAAGAGCCCCCTCTTTCCAATCTCGTCAAGCACAAGTCTCATCTTCTCCTCGTCCTGGGTCAGGCGCGAGCCCATGTGATTGTTGACGCCTGCGACATGGGGGACGGAGGCGAGGTCTGATGCGAGGCTGTTCTTGAAGGTGTCCCCATCCATATAGGTAAAGAGCGCCCCCGGCCCCGGGTTCTTGTTCGGGTAATCTATCGGCTCCATCGGGAGGTGAAGCATCACCTCGGCGCCCTTCTTATGGGCGAGGTCCGCCACGTAATAGGTAGAGGGCTGATGGGGCAGAACGGAAACGGTCACCGGGTACTTAAGCGCGAGGAGCTCTTTTATAAAGCCCCTGCTTATCCCCATGTCGTCCATTATGATGGCGATTTTAGGGGCCGGCTTCACGACCGGGGGTATTGTAATCTTGGGGGCCTTTGAGGAGGATGTTAAAAACGTCAGCCTCCTTACCTGGTAGTCGTAGACGTAGAAGTCGAAGTAGAATCCACCGCCGGCAACATCCGTCTCCCTGACGGAGACATCGTCCCCGAAGCCCTCCAACCTCCCCGATAAAAATTCGAGGATCTCCCCTTTATCATCGCCCCCTTTGAGGGAATAGCTCTCTGAAATCTCCCTGAAGTGAACCGCCCCGACCACCTTGGCCTTTTCATCGGAGCTTTTGAGAGAAGATTCCGAGTACCCGAGATCCAAGAGGGAGCCGGTGATCTCCTCGTTGACCGCCAGGATATCGCGCTCGATCTTGAAAACGCCGTCCGTCGGATGAACCGGGGTTCCGGTAATGGATAGCCCGGGGAATACCGGCTCCACCCTCTTTCTTATCAGGCCGACCGCCACAAAGATAAGCGCGACTATAACGCAAAGCAAAAGGGCCGAGAGCGCGATGTATCTCCCCTTTGTCTCTATCAAGCCCTTTACCCTGTTTTTCGGCTTTTTTTTGGGGGAGCGGATGGCCGTCTTTGGAGTCTTGGCCGCCCGCTCCCCCTTATTTTTGTTTTTGGCTTTTTTCTTTGTCATTTAGAGCACAGAAGCTATTTTTTCAAATCAACCTTCAGAATATTTTCATACTTGTTCCAATTGTTTATAACCTCTTTTGCCTTGTCCAGCTGGATGTCCGGCTTCTTTTCATCTTTCTCTCCCTCGATCTTCTCTTCCTCCCCGGCGTCTATAATCGATTCTTCCCCCTCCTCCGTCTCCGGAACTTCCACAACGATGTTAGGTTCGATTCCCTCGCCGTGTATCGACACTCCGCTGGGGGTGTAATATTTTGCCGTCGTAAGCTTTATCCCGGAGCCGTCAGACATGGGGATTATCGTCTGGACCGAGCCCTTTCCGAAGCTCTTGGTGCCGATCAGGATCGCCCTCCCGTGGTCCTTCAGGCTTCCCGCCACGATCTCCGATGCGCTGGCGCTGCCGCCGTTGATCAATATCACCATCGGTATCTCCGGGAGTGTCCCAAGCCTGTGGGCCTTGAAAATCATCCTGCTTCCGGCGACCCTCCCCTCCGTATAGACGATCGTCCCATCGTCCACGAACATGTCGCAGATTTCGACCGATTTCGAGAGGAGACCGCCCGGATCGTCTCTGAGGTCGAGAATTATACCCTTGAGGTTTCCATTTGTCTTACTCTCCGCATCGTCAAGGGCCTTTTTGAAATCCTCCGTGGTGGTCTCTATGAAGTGGGTTATGCGTATATACACCACGTTGTTGTCGTACACCTCATGTTTGACGCTCTTGAGCTTGATTATCTCCCTTGTGATGGTTATATTCTTGGGCTTTGTAAATCCCTTCCTAATTATCGCGATGGTGACCTTCGTCCCCTTTTTGCCCTTAAGCTTTTTCTGCGCCTCCAAGATGTCGATTCCCTTCGTGGAGACCCCGTCGATCGTTATGATCTTGTCGCCCGATTTCAGTCCCGCCCGCCATGCGGGGGTGTCTTCTATGGGCGATATAACAGTCAACGTCTCATCGACGATGCTGATTATGATACCGAGGCCGCCGAAGCTCCCCTTCGTGTCATCCAGGAAATTATTGAACTTGTCAGAGGTTATGTATGAGCTGTGCTCGTCTAAGGCCGTAACCATTCCGCTGATTGCTCCGGTAATCAGTTTCTTTGTGTCAACCTCCTCCACGTAGTTTTCCCTGATCAGGTTCAGGGCGTTCGTGAATATCTCGAGCTCCTTGTAGATGTTGTCCGATTCGGCCAGGACGTTGTCCAGTCCCTTCCCCAGAGACACCCCGACCATAAAAATCAGGGTCAGAAGCAGAACAAACCTAAACTTTCCTTTTTTTATTGTCATATCCAATTCCCCTTTCTATCATTTTAAACAGTGATTTCTTAAAAATCCTTTTTTACTTTTTTACCAACCAACCAGAAGGGTTTGTCGTCTGTGTATGATGGCGAATCTCGAAATAGAGGCAGGCTCCCTTGAGGGATCCCGTGTCCCCCACAGACCCTATCGCTTCACCCGCCGCCACCTTGGCCCCCACCCCCTTGTAGAGCGACTTTGCGTGGCCGTATACGGTGTAGTAGCTGTCGCCGTGATCGACTATGATGAGATTCCCGTAGCCGGGGAAGTAGTCGGCGTAGATCACCTCCCCCTTGGCAACGGAGATGAACTTCACTCCCTCGGGAGCCTCTATCTCGATTCCCTTGTTGAATATCGGGTTTTCGTACTTCGGGTCTTTCCCCTTGCCGTAGCTCGTCACCACCCTCCCGTTGACGGGATAGGGGAGCCTCCCCTTGAGGTTCGCGAAATATCCTCCCGCCCCGGGGGATGAATGGGCGTGACTGATCCCCTTTTTCCTCTCCCTAGCCTCCCTCTCCCGGTTAAGCCTCTCTATCAGGGCGGTCAGCCTCTTTTTCGACCTCTCGAGCTCCTCCAGCGCAGATTCATAAGAAGACTTCTCCTTCCGCACGTTATCTAGATATTTATTCTTCTCCTCCTTTCCCTTCTTTAGCTTTACCTCCTTTATGACCACATCCTCTTTGAGCAGGGCCAGTTCTCCCCTCTTCTTCTTCAGACTGTCGATCGTCTCTGCATGGGCGTCCGCGTTTGACTTATACACGAAAAAGAGCCGCCTGTCCGCCTCTATTACCTTGGAGAGATATTTCCCCCTCCTCTTCACGTCGGAATAGTCCTCGGCGGAAAAGAGGGCCGGCAGATACCCCGCGCCGCCGAGCTTGTAGAAGGCGACGAGCCTATCCCCGATTACCGCCTGCATCTTCCCCATATTTTCCTCGAGCCGCGCCTTCTTTGCCTCGAGGTCCTCTATAGAGGACGTCGTGTTGTCTATCTTGTAGCCGATATACGAGATCTCCTTTTCGTTCTTTTTCAGCTCCCTGTCCATCCGGGAGATCTCCCCGATAATAGATTTCTCCTTCTTCTTGGTCTTATTTATCTCCCCCTTCTTCTCTTTTATCTTCTTCTCAATCTCGGTCAGTTCTCCCTTCTTTTTCCCGATGCTGTCCGCCGCCCCGAAGCCTGGAGACAAAAGAAGCCCTGCCGAAAAAATGATTGCAAACAGGAACAGGTGACGTTTTTTTTCAGAAACAACCATACCCCATCTGATAAAATGGTTCTAAGTCTTCAGCATCCTGCCGAAGGAGATAATGCTCCCGAATAATCCGAGTGAGATCCCGAAGATGAAGAAATAAATAATGATCTCAGGATCAAAGAAATTAACCTCGATTCCCCCAAAGAAGAGACCAACATCCTTGTAATAATGTTCCATAAAATAGCGATAAGTCAAAAAGAGCGCCCCAACGGCTATTACGGACCCCAAAAATCCCTGCATCATCCCCTCGAAGATCATGGGAATCTTGATGAAGGAGTTTGTCCCCCCCACGAGCTTCATTATGTCAATCTCGTCCCTCTTGGCGTAGAGGGTGAGCTTTATTGTTATGGCTATTATGGCGATCACCGCCACGGACAGCACAACCCCGATGATAATACCCGCTACCTTCACGATCTTTTGGACCTCGTAGAACCTGGAGAGCCACTCCCTGGCGAACACGACGTCATCCACGCCGTTCATTCTTTCGATCTTCTTCGCCACGAGGGCCACGTCCTCGGGCGTCCTGAATCTTTTTTTGAGCTTCACCTCGAACGACGCCGGGAGGGGATTTTTCGAGAGCCCCTCCAGGACATCGCCCTGACCGGAAAAAATCTCCCCGAGATATTTGAGGGCGTCTTCTTTGGAAATATATGTTGCCCCCTCGACCTCCTTGATTTCGAGGATGTCTTTTTCAAGCCCGTCGGCCGCCTCGTCCGAGAGGAAGTCGGCGAGATAGGCCGTAATCTGAACCTCCTCCCCCAAGCTGATAAGAAGCTCGTTTAAATTTATGTATAAAAGCAGATATGTAAAAAAGATAAATAAAGCTATCGAAATTGTCGTAATTGAAAGGAGATTAACCAGAGGATACGCCCTGATATTTGAGAAGGTCTTTCTTAGAAAATAAGAAATCCTCGTCAATAACATCTAATTTGCAATCCTTCCCCGATCGAGAGACACAAGCCTCTTGTGAAACCGCTCGACGATATCCTTGTTGTGAGTCGCCATGATTACCGTGGCTCCCCTCTTGTGTATGTAGTCCAAAAGCCTGATTATGTCGAGGGTAAGCTCGGAATCGAGATTCCCGGTAGGCTCGTCGGCAAGGAGTATGGGGGGCTCGTTAACCACTGCCCTCGCAATCGCCACCCGCTGTTGTTCACCGCCCGAAAGCTCCAGGGGATAATGTTTATATTTCTTGTTCAATCCGACAAATTTAAGCACCCTCATAACCCTTTTTCTTATCTCCCGCCTCGGCAGTCCCAGCACCTCCAGGGGGAACGAGACGTTGTCGAGAACGGTAATGGAGTTCAGGAGCTTAAAATCCTGAAATACAACTCCTATGGCCCTCCTGAGATACGGGATCTTCCTCCTCTTTAACGTCTCGATATTAAGATCGTTTATCAATATCTGCCCTTTTGTCGCCCTCTCCGCCATGAAGAGGAGCTTCAAAAGCGTGGTTTTACCGGCCCCGCTGGGCCCGGTGATAAAGACGAACTCCCCTCTGTCCACGTGAAGATTTATATCGGAAAGGGCGTCGACTCCGGTGCCGTAATTTTTATATACGTGATAGAGGCGGATCATTTCGTGTATTTGCGCTCATTTAAGCGGTTTTTAGATGTATTGCCCAAACCACACATATATATAAGAAGGTCATGGAAAGGACATCTGTCTCAATTGGTATTAGGCTCGACCCTCTAAAAAAAATCATTGCCCGGAGATAAACACCCACATTTTAAGCATATCTCTTTCCCGGAAATGATTTTTTTTACTGTTTTTGATTTAATCTTCTGACCCCGATTCCTCCGCAGCAAGGTAATCGAGAATGACCTCGTCCAACGATTTCTCGGAGATCACCCCGTCCCCAAAATCCAGCTCCTCTCTGGTCGTCTCCAGCTCTTCGATCTTCTCGGGAACGTCTTCGGGTATCTCAACCTTGGGAACTTCTTTTTCACCGTCAAACACACCGTTTTTCAGGTCATAGAGCATCATCTTGTGCTGCTCCTTCATTATCTCCTTGACCACCTCGTCCATCTTATCGGAGTTCAAGATGTCCGAGTAGCTGGTGCGTTTTGACGAAAGGATGGTCCCGGACTTGTAAAGGAGCGTTGTAATGACCGGGTTATCAACTCCACTGTCCTCGGTCTGGACGTGATAGAGAATACCCTTGTAGCGGACATTATGATTAAATCCCGGTATCATGGCCTATATAATTCCTAATTCTTTAAATACCCCAATGTCCCAATACCCCAATGCTTGCCCACCTTGCTGATGAAGATTTAATATATAGACTCCCTCATATCAAATACCTATAACATATTTCAAGATTATTCGCAAGAAAATTCATTCAAAGAGGCCCTTTTGAGCACCCTTGGGTTTCCTCTTGAAATGCTCATAAGCAAGTCTCGTGGCCACCCTGCCCCGGGGCGTCCTGTTGATGTACCCCTCTTGGATAAGGTACGATTCGTACAGGTCCTCTATCGTGTCCTTCTCCTCGCTGACGGCAGCGGACAAAGTTTCTATCCCGACGGGGCCGCCGTCGAACTTGTCGATGATCGTCAGCATCAGCTTCCTGTCCATCTCGTCGAAGCCGGCCTCGTCGACGTCAAGCATATAGAGGGCCTCTTTTGCCACCTTTTTTGTGATGACTCCGTCCGCCTTGACCTCCGCAAAATCCCTGACCCTCCTCAAGAGCCTGTTGGACACCCTCGGGGTTCCCCGCGACCGCGACGCTATCTCCCAGGCGCCGTCGTCGGTTACTTCAACGCCGAGTATCTTGGCAGAGCGGATGGTGATCTGCAAGAGATCTTCGCTCGTGTAAAAATCGAGCCGGGAGACAACGCCGAAGCGATCCCTCAGCGGGGAGGTGATGAGCCCCGCCCTGGTGGTCGCCCCTATAAGGGTAAAGCGGTTGAGCCCCAGCTTTATGCTCCTGGCGCTCGGCCCCTGGCCGATCACCACGTCTATCTCGTAGTCCTCCATAGCAGGGTAGAGGATCTCCTCCACGACGGGGCTCAGCCTGTGAATCTCGTCAATGAAGAGGATCTCTTTCTCCTCGATGCTGGTGAGGATCGCCGCCAGGTCGCCGGGGCGCTCGATGACCGGCCCGGATGTGGCCCGAATCCCAACGCCCAGCTCGTGGCGTATTATGTGGGCGAGGGTCGTCTTTCCCAACCCCGGCGGGCCGTATAGGAGGACGTGATCGAGCGTCTCCCCCCTTTTGAGGGCCGCCCTAATGAAGACGTCCAGGTTCTCCTTTATCCCCGCCTGCCCTACGAACTCCGAGAGGAGCCGGGGCCTTAGACTCTCCTCGAACTTGACCTCGTCCTGGGCCCTTGTGGGACTGCTGATGCGATCGTCCATTTACTTTCCTCAATTCCCCGAAAGAATCTTGAGAGAATCTTTCAACACCTCCCCGGGGTCCTTCCCCTCCACGGCATCCCCCCCGATCCCCCTGTCGTCCCCGCCCTCGAATTTCCTGAGGGCCGTCCTAACCGCAACTTGCGCCTGCTGCCTCTTGTAACCGAGGTTTACCAGCGCTTCGGTAACGTCGGAGACAAGAGCCGAATCCACATCGAGCCTCTCGATCCCTTCCTTCTTTATCCTCTTCTCAACTTTGCTTTTTAACTCCAGGACTATCCTCTCCGCCGTCTTTTTGCCGATGCCGGGGACAGCAGTCAGCCTCTCCGGGTCGCCTGCGAGGATTGCGTCCTCAAGCTCCGCGGGCGATATCCCGGAGAGTATCGCCACGGCGGCCTTTGGCCCCACGCCCGAAATCCCGATGAGGTCGATAAATATCCCTCTCTCCCTCCCGCTTGTAAAGCCGAAGAGGACGATCGCGTCCTCCCTGACGTAGGTGTATATATGAAGGGAAGTTTCGCCTTCCACGTCGGGAAGCTCGGAATAGGTCGTGAGGGGCAAGAACACCTGATAGCCCACACCGCCGACGTCAAGCACGATGGAATCGAGCGATTTTTGAATTATCCTTCCCCGAAGCAGCGCTATCATGCCCGCTCCTTGCTTGATGTGACCTTAAAGGTATGAAGATGGCAGAGGGCAACGGCGAGGGCGTCGCACGCATGGCTTCCGACGTCGTCGGGAAGATTGAGTATCCGCTTGATCATCTTTTCAACCTGGGCCTTTTCTGCGGCGCCGTATCCGGTCGCCGCCGCCTTCACCTCCCTCGGGGAATACTCGTAAACAACAAGGTTGGCTCTCGCCGCCGCAAGGAGGATTACGCCCCTGGCGTGGCCGAGCCTTATCACGCTCTTCACGTTCTTGGCGTGAAAGATCCCCTCCACCGCCACGGCATCCGGGGAGGTCTTTTCGATGACCTCTTCCGTCTCCCGAAAGATCGCCTCCAGCTTCTCCGCCATGGTAAGGCGCGAGGCCGGCTTGATTTCCCCCGCCGACACCACCGTGGGCGATTTCCCTCCCGTTATCACGCCGTAGCCGGTAACCGTTATCCCGGGATCGACTCCTAATACCCTTGAGTCAAATATCCAGCTCCTCCATTATCTCTTCCGGTATATCAAAATTGGCAAACGCCTTCTGGACGTCGTCGTTGTCCTCCAGGGCGTCCATAAGCCTCAACATCTTTTCCGCATCCTTACCCTCAAGGGCCACCGTGTTTTTGGGGAGCATGGTTATCTCCGCCGTGATTATCTTAAATCCGCCCTTCTTGACGGCATCCCTAACGTCCTCGAAATCGGCAAACTCCGTAATCACCTCGAACGAGTTCCCCTCCTCGTTGACGTCGAGCGCCCCCGCCTCCAGGGCGATGTTCAAGAGCTCATCGGCGTCGGTGCCATGCCCCTCAACCGAGATTACGCCCCGTTTTTCAAACAGCCAGCTCACGCAGCCGTTCTCCCCCAGATTCCCGGAGTTCTTTGAAAATATATAGCGGATATCGGCGACAGTTCGGTTCTTGTTGTCGGTAAGGCTCTCAACCATAACCGCAACGCCGGCCGGTCCGTATCCCTCGTATATTACCTCTTCGTAGTTGACGCTGCCGAGCTCCCCGGCTCCCTTCTTTATAGCCCTCTCGATGTTGTCCTTGGGCATGTTCGCGGCCTTGGCGGCGGCGACGGCCGTCCTCAGCCTCGGGTTCGTCTCCGGGTCAGGGTCTCCCATCCTTGCCGCCACGGTTATCTCCTTGATCAGCTTCGTGAACATCTTGCCCCGCTTGGCGTCCACAGCCCCCTTTTTGTGCTTGATACTGTGCCACTTGGAATGGCCTGACATACTCTATCTCCTATGATAAACTCCATCAATTAATTACCCTTTCCCCTATAAACGGGAATTGCGATTACAGTATCTTTTACACTATCGGAAACCCAAAAATGTGTACATCCGGATTACCATTTTCGCTAAAAAAATTTTTAAAATTTTTACTAAACATTCCCCGCAATGTCTCCCAGCACCAACACAAAGGTGCCCGTAGTTTTTTGCATTCCCATAATCCGCTGCATCAATAATCTTAACACAAAAGAGGCCTTTTTCAACAAAATATTTAGGGTGTATTTTGGATTGTCAAGATCGAGGTCTGTTTATATGCAGATATGGTTTTTAGGTTTGTAAAAGCGGTGCTTTCTTGTGGAACTCAATGACGGAGCGTCTCCTGTCGACTATACCGCTTGATTTTAAATCTTTTCAAGGCCGCACCTAGGGAAATTGTCCAAATCCCGTTTGTGAATCGGCTCTTTATAATATTCCTCAAGGGGCCAAGATTCGGCAAAATCGACAGAGGCGCTATCTGGGCGAACCCCCCAGAAAAACACTATCCCCGGAAACCGAGAAGAGCTTCAGGACGTTCTTGTCATAACGAATAAACGTAAATCCGCTCTTGCCGGAGATATCCTCTTTCCTTCCGTCGGCGCCGATTACAGCGCCGCTCCACTCGGTCTCCACAAAAACCCGATCCTCCCCCTCGTCGACCTTTTTCACAACCAGCTCGATCTTGACCGACTCGATCTCCGAGAGGCGCCCGGTCAGCTCCTCCTCGAACCTGCCGTACCCGCCCAGAAACTTCGGAGACACCAGGGTCATGAATTTCTCGACGTCCTTCTGCTGATAACAGTCGGCAAGGGAGGCCGCAGTCTCAACAGCGAGGTCCCTTACCGACGCCACTCCGAACCTTCCCCCCTTCATATGGGCGCAGCCGGAGAGGAGAAGGGCGGAGATAAAAAGAGAAAGATAGAATTTCAGGTTTGCCTTCATATCGTTTTTTCCTGGTAATATTTACAATACTTTTAACATAGAAATCTCGCGTCACATTATAATACATAATATATTGTAAATTGTCCAAAAAAAGGGCCCCAAAATATGGGGCCCATCAAATAAACTTACTTTTTTTCCTTTTCAACAACCCATTTTAAAAACCAGGCTTAAGCCCATACCGATCGCCAATTCAAAATCACCAGAGATAACCGAAGACGGGGATCTCCAGATCGTATTGTTGGATAATGCTCCCCGCCCCTATTATTATAGTCGTCTATTGAACTTCGATCTTCGCGTCTATTTGTACCATTGGATTAGTAGCTATAGTTGATTCCCGTCCCGCTGTTCTTGTCCGGTGTTGGATTTGTGTCGTATGGCCCGTACTTCTCTTTATCCTGGGGATTTTCATTTGGATAAAATGGATTGTTCTGGGTATTGTTCCCATAGTACCGATTCTGGTTGTTGTAGTTGTTCATCCCCGCTCCGAACCCGAGTCCCCCGCCGAGGATATACCCGGCGAGCGCCCCGTAGAGGGCGCCCTCGGTGGTGTGTCCCGAGGAGGAGCCTATCGCCGCGCCGATGCTCGCCCCGTAGAGGGCGCCCCAGAGGGCGTTCGGGCCGACATAGCCGCCCATCCCGCTCCCGTATCCGTAGGCACAGCCGAAGACGAAAAAGACTATGGCCAAAGCGGCGACCCCCGTCTTAATCCTTTTGATCCCCCTCGTTCCTCCCCTTACCGTCTTGATTCTTTCTATATTCATATTCCTTTCTCCTTTTTCAGTCGATTTTTTCAGGATAAAACCCTATCCTGTCGTAAGGTTACTACGGAAACGAAAAGGGCGCTGTGATTTCTGTCACATTTGTATTGAGAGAGGGGGGGGTGAAAACGACGCGGGCCGAGATCGCCTACAGATAAATATTGGACAACAACGGGACCGGCCTCCAAAATGACGGGAAAGACATGTGTATTTAGAGAAAGATTACCATCAATCGCCGGTTTGCTAAATATAAGGAATTCAGCCGGGCTGGAATCAAATATTAAAAATCCCGGCGACCCCGAAACGACGGCGAATGGAGATTAAAGGGCGAGACAGTAGAGGAGACCCCTGTCCGTGGCGAAGTATGCCCTCCCGAAGAAGATCACCGGCTTTACCCGAACACCTCCCTCGAGCCTGCTGCCCCAGAGGATGTCCCCCGTTATGGAGGACAGACAGAGGACCTTCCCCTTGAAATCGGCGGTCACGAGAAATTTGCCCCCGAGCGTCATCTTGTCCACGGAGGCGTGACCCGTATCAATCTCCCAGAGGGCCTTTTTTTGGGCCATGTCGTAGGAGGATATCCTTGAAAATCCGCCCGGATCACCGCCTATCGAGGCGAGCTGTCCGCTGATGAAGTAGAGTCCTCCGGCGGTAAAGAGCTTGTCCCTCGAGATAATCGGCGGCGGGCCCGCCTCCATTGCGTTGAGACCGATGGAGCCCAGATACCTCCTCCAGGAGTTGTAGTTCGTCTCCCCCGTCTTGGGGCGGTAGGGGATTATGTATTCATCCCTGAAAAGATAGAGGGACCTGTTGTACATTACCGGGGCCGAAAAAAAGATAAGGTCCCTGAATCCCTCCTCCTTCTCCTTCCCCGTGAGCTTCGTGTTCCAGACCTCACGGCCCGTCCTGATGTCCAGAGCCATGAGGTGGGAGAGGTTCCTTATATACAGTCTTTCGCCGTCGGTGGTGGGAGGGAACTTGAGGATCGTCTGATGGCCATCCAGGCCCTTCTCCCAGACGACTTCACCCTTCTCAAGGTCAAAGGCGATTACAAAGGAATCCTGCCATTCACTTATAAACCCGAAATACGCCTTTTTACCGACAATGAGGGGAACCCCCGCCATACCGCCGTCCCGCCTGTAGATTCTCTTCAGGGTGGAGAGATCGTAGATGGAGTTTGATTCGATGGCCTGGGACTCGATGGGCGTGCTGACCAAATCCTTTATGTCAAGCTCGTCGAGGCCCGAAAAGGAGAAGTAGTGAGAGCCGGAGTTTCTCATCCTGTTGTTGAAATAGATGTTGTCGGCTACGGTGCCGTCGACGGCGTCAAAGGCATAGAGACAGCCGCCCGATTCCACGACAATAAATCGATCGACCACCTCAATAGGATTAAGGATCGCCTCAGAAAGCCTCCTCGTCCAGAGTATCTTTGGAGCCCTCAGCTGGTCTTCTCTTTTCAGCGGGAGCAGAGTGTCCACTTCTTCACCGATTCAACACTAATTCAGTTTAAAATTATAACACACTATTTTTTTCAGTCAACACTAAAAAGAATTAAATAAAAAGTGAAAATGTCCATTCACCTTTGCCAAAAATAGAGGGGCAGAACCAAACCTTAAAAAACCCTATGGACAGTTAAAATGATATATGATATGAATGATAATGTCGTTCTTGAAGAGAAAAAGTGAAAAGGTATACCGCACGAGATCGGAACCTGACTTGATCGGGAGAGATGGAAAAAATAAAGAAAATTGGGATCGTCGCGAAGAAAAACAAGCCCGAGGCGATCGACACGGTAAGGGGGCTGATCCCGTTCTTGAAGGATAGGGGAATCGAGACGATCCTCGACAATGAGACCGCAAGCCTCACGGGGGAGAGCTCGTCTTTCAACATCGAGGACGTCCCGAAGAGCTCCGACCTTATCATAGTCCTCGGCGGCGACGGGACCCTCCTTTACGCTGCGAGGCTGGTTGGGAAAAGCGAGATACCGATCCTCGGAGTCAACCTCGGAAGCCTCGGCTTCCTTACCGAGATAGCCCTGGAGGAGCTGAATGAGACGATCGAGAAGGTCATTTCCGGCGACTTCAGGATAGAAGAGAGGATGATGCTGAAGGCCGAGATTCCAACGGCCGACGGAAAGAAGTCGGAATACTCGGTCTTAAACGACGTCGTGATAAACAAGGGCGTCCTTGCGAGGATCATAAACCTCGAGGTCATGGTGAACGGGGCGTACCTGACGACGTACAACGCCGACGGCCTTATAGTGTCAACCCCAACGGGATCGACGGGCTACTCCCTCTCCGCGGGGGGGCCTGTTGTGCACCCGACGTTGTCTGCCATCATTATCAACCCGATCTGCCCCCACACCCTGACGAACAGGCCAATTCTCGTCCCGGAGGAATCGAAGATCGAGATAAGGCTGCTGTCCGGCGACGGCACCGTCTACGTGACCCTCGACGGACAGGTCGGGGTGGATTTCCCGGAGGGAAGAACCATTACGGTATCAAAGTCGAAGAGGAAGGTGCGCCTCATCGAGCCGCCGGAGAGGGATTACTACGACGTTCTGCGAACGAAACTGAGGTGGGGCGGGGTGAGATAAAATGCTTGTCGAGCTTACCATAAAGGACTTCGCCATTATTGACCAGCTTACCGTCACGTTCTCGAATGGGTTGAACATCCTGAGCGGAGAGACGGGGGCGGGAAAGTCGATCATCATAAACGCCGTGAACCTGATTTTGGGCGACAGGGCACAGAGCGACCTCATAAGGACCGGCTCCGAGGAGGCGGTGGTCGAGGCGCTGTTCACCCTCCCGGAAAAGAACCCCATTTACGACTTCCTGTCCAAGAGGGGGATAGAGGGGGGCGGAAATGAGCTTGTGATAAAAAGGGTCATCTCCAAGGCGGGGAAGAACAGGATTTTCATAAACGGCTCCCTCTCGACGATTACCACCCTCTCGGAGGTGGGAGAGGAGCTTATAAACATCTCCGGGCAGCACGAACACCAGACCCTCCTGAGGCCGGAGCGGCACCTGGACGTCATCGACGAGTACGGAAGGCTGATGCCGTTGAGAATGGAGGTCGCCCAATCGGTGGGGAGGCTCAAAAAACTGATCGAGGAGCTTGACTCGATCAAGTTTGACGAGCGGGAGAAGGCGAGGAAGGAGGAATTCTTAAGGTTTCAGATAAAGGAGATAGAGGAGGCGAAGCTCGTAAGCGGGGAGGAGGAGGGGCTTAAGTCGGAGAGGGTAATTCTTGCAAACGCGGAAAAGCTCTACAAAAGGGCCGAGGAGGCGAGGGGAAGCCTCTATGCCATAGAGGGATCGGCCCAGGAGCTTGTGGGGTCGGCCCTTGCGAACCTGAAGGAGATCGCCAACATCGACGGCGAGATCTCCCCCCTCGTGGAATCGCTGAGCGGCGCCCTATACATCATTGAGGACGCCGCAAAGGAGCTTTCCGCCTATTCATCCAAGATCTCTTTCGATCCCAAGAGGCTCGAAGAGGTCGAGGAGAGGCTGAGGCTCATCTCCTCCCTCAAGAAGAAGTACGCCCCCTCGCCGGATGCGTCGACGGCCGACATCATAGCCTTCGGGGAGAGGGCGAAAGAGGAGCTTACCGGAATCGAGAAGAGCGAGGAGAGGATGGAAGAGCTCGAAAAGAAGATCGAGGCGGAGCGGGAAAGGGCGTTTTCCCTCTCCAACTCCCTTTCCGAGATGAGAGGCCGGGTCTCCAAAATCTTTTCCAGCAAGATCGTCGACGAGGTGAAATCCCTCGGGATGGGCGGGACGACCTTTACCGTCGCAATCGAAAGGGACAGGGCGACCGGCGACGACAAGCTCTCGGCCGGAGGATATGTCATTACCGGAAAGGGGATAGACCGTCTCCAGTTTCTCATCTCCCCGAACATCGGCGAGGAGCCAAGGCCCTTGGCAAGGGTAGCCTCCGGGGGGGAGCTGTCGAGAATACTCCTCTCCATGAAGAAGACCCTTGCCGAGACACAGGTCATCCCGACCCTGATCTTCGATGAGGTCGACTCCGGCATAGGCGGGGGAATCGCCCAGGTGGTGGGGAGAAAGCTCAGGGAGGTGAGCTTCCACCAGCAGGTGATCTGCATAACCCACCTCCCGCAGATCGCCGGCTTTGCCGACACCCACTACTCGGTCGTAAAGGAGACAAGGCTAAACAGGACGATAACAAAGGTCGAGCGCCTCTCCCAGGACGAGAGGGTCATGGAGATAGCCCGGATGCTGGGCGGGGAGACGATAACCGAGACGACGCTGAGGCACGCAAAGGAGATGATTAAGTCCGCTCTCGACGCGGGTAAGGGGAGACACAATTAGTCGAGGTTCGGAAACATCAACCGCCGACCGTAATCAGAGCCGATCTTTTCAAGATCGGATTATTAATAAGGGCTCTCTCTTTTATTTTTAGAGGATCGGGGGCTAAACCAAAGGAATTTAGATGATCAGAAAGGCCCATGTAAAGGATGCGCAAGAGATCAGGGCGTTGATAGAGCCCTACGGCAAGTCCGGGGTGATGCTCCCCGTTTCACTGTCGGAGATTTACGACAGGCTTCGTTCGTTCTTCGTCTATATGGACAACGCCGACGGAAATGAAGAGATAGCGGGCACGGCGTCTCTCAACGTCACGTGGGAGGACCTTGCGGAGATACGCTCCTTCGCGGTAAGAGAGGGGAAGAAGAGGAACGGAATAGGGAAGATGCTGGTAGAGGCGTGTCTGGAGGACGCCGAAGGCCTCGGAATAGGGCGGGTGTTCGTTCTTACGTACATCCCGGAATATTTCGAGAGATTCGGATTTACGATAGTCGACAAGTCGACTCTGCCCCACAAGGTCTGGTCCCACTGCATCAAGTGTGTGAACTTTCCAGACTGCGGGGAAGTGGCGATGATAAAGAAATTATGATCAAATAGGTGATTTTTTTGTCCCGACTTGGAGCACGCCGTTCCGATGGAAGGGGAGACTTAAGATCACCTTAGTAGAAGAACCGGAGGAAATCGATGAAAAAGGGAGTTTTGCTTTTTGTATCGTTATGTTTTCTGTTTCAGGCCGCGTTTTCGTACGCAGAGACAGCCGAAGAGTGGAAGAATAAGGGTAAGAAACATTTGGACGCCATGGAGTTCGCCGAGGCACACGAGTGCTTCAACAAGGCGTTGGAGATAGATCCGAATAATATCATGTCCCTCTTTTATCGGGGGACGCTTCTCTTGACCGCGGGCGAGTTCGATAAATCGATATCGGACTTCGACAAGGTACTCTCCCTCGACTCCGGCCTCGCCCCGGCCTACTATTTCAGGGGGCTGGCGTACGCCCAGAAGAAGGATTACACAAAGGCGATCGAGGATTTTTCGAGCTCCATAAAGATGGACCCGAACGTAGCCAGGGTTTACTATTACAGGGCGGTCGGGTACATGAAGATAGGCGACAACGGCAAGGCGCTGACAGACCTTAACGATGCGATAAAGAACAAGCCCGATTTCGGCCACGCATACTACGCCAGGGCCAAGGTGTATTACGATATGGGCAACAAGGAAAAGTCCGCCGAAGATCTCATAACAGCCTGTGAGCTCGGCATTGCGGATGCCTGCAAGAGGCTTAAGACCAAGTAGGGGGTTTGACCCGTCCTCGAGTTACAATGGAGACGTAAGAGGTGAGGGGAATACGCCCGCAAATCTCCGCTCTGTTCTGAGGGGGCATCGGCTTTGACTATTTTACGGATTAATCTTTTTGCCTTTCCTCGATCTTAGTCTGTTCTAAAAATGGATGGGGAAAAAGGGGCGTCATCTCTAACTCGAATAAAAAAATGAAGATCGGCGTTATATCGGACACTCACGGAAACGTTAAGAGGGCGTCCCTAATTATCGAAAAAGTCCTCCCCCTCGATCTCCTTCTTCATCTCGGCGACCACGCCGGAGACCTCATCGCCCTGAACGATAGGTTCGACTTAAGATCGATCGGTATCCTCGGAAACGAGGACAAGACGGCCCCCCCCTATTTCGGCTCAGACACCTTGACATCTCGGGACATCAGCGTAGATTCTGCGGACAACCGGGACGGAAAAACCAATGGCTTGACCGGAATCGAGTCCTTTTCAAACGAGATTTTTTTCACCGTCCGGGGGATAAAAATCTATGCAACACACGGTCACACCTTCGACATAAATCCCTACTACGGGGAGGATAAGTGGAGGAAGAGGCTGAAAGCCCTCGCGGTGAGGGCGAAAAAGGAGGGGGCAAGGGCGGTCCTCTTTGGCCACACCCACAGGCCCTTCCTGGAGGTCGTCGGCGGCGTTCTGGCCATGAATCCCGGAGACGTCTACCCCGGGGCGGAGTGGGGGCACATCGGGACAATCGAGGTGTCGGACAGGGAAATCAGGGCGGAAATCCGCCGCTTTAACGAAAGGCGCGGCTTCGAGTGCCTCTCCGAATTAATTTTCAGGGTATAGAACTATCTAAATTGTCAGGGGGGGGCCGTCCTTTGCCATCCGACTAACTTCAATGTCGATTTGTGCCACGGCGCCTCCCGCTTCCATCCACTCGGTTCGACTCCCGGTCTTAACGACTGCGGAGGGCATAAAGGCCCGGCGGGGTGAGAACAGCTCACTCGACCGGGCCTTTTTTAGTTTTGATCTTTATCGGCCGAATCCACACGATCGACCATCCTGTCCAGGAGCCTTTTAGGTCATAGATTATCCCTCTTTCCCCCTGAGGTAGTCGATCATCGGCTGCGTAACGAGGGGCACCACGTCCCCTATCATGTGGGGCATGAGGTTATCCATCACCTTCGGCATCATGTCCGGCATCTGCTCGGCCATGTAGTCCGGCATGGGGATCTTCTCCGCCACCCGGGATAGCATCGTATTCATCACCTTCGGCATCATCATCGGAAGGAGCAGCGGAAAGAGGATCGGGAAGATCGGCTTCATCAGACTCAATGCCCCCGGGATCTTCCCCATGATTCTCATCATCGGTCCCATCTTAAGCGGCATGGCGTTGATCAGCTCCGGCCACATCGTGCCCATAAGCTCGGCAAATCCCTGAGGCGTCATGAGGTCTATCATCGCCTCAAAGACGGCCCACTGCCTCTTGACCTCCAGGTTCGGGTCGGGAAAGTCGTACCCCAACGCCTCCGAGGCGTAGCGGGCAAGGTCGATAACCTCGACCGGAATCTCCTTCTTGTCCGCCGAGACCCGAAGCTGAAACTCGCAGCAGGGGCATAGGGCCAGGACTTTTTCGGCCCCCGCCTCCACCGCCTCGTCCAGCCTCTCCTTGCCTATGTCTGCTGCCACCGGCGGTTCCTTTATGAGGGTAAGGACGCTTCCGCAGCAGTGCCCCTCCTGCCTGTTGTGGCGCATCTCCACGAGCTTCGTGTTCGGGATAGCCCTGATCAACTCCCTCGGCGGCTCGTAGACGCCGGAGACCCGGCCGATGTGGCAGGAGTCGTGCCAGGTTACGGTCGCCTTTTTCTTCCCGTTTTTCGGAAACAAGAACTTCCCCTCCTTTATCCTTTCGGTAACGACCTCGCTGTAGTGCTTTGCGGTGATGTCGTAGTCTATCCCGAGCTTCTTCGCCCACTCCGGATACGTGTGGCGCCACATCATGTCGCAGGCGGGGCACGACGAGATCACCGTGTCGGCGCCCGAGGCCTTCACCGCCTTGATGTTGCTCCTCATTATGTCCGCAAAGACGTCCCATTTCCCGGCAACAAGCATCGGCGTTCCGCAGCAGCTCTCCTTGTTCCCCAGAAACGTGAAGTCCACCCCCGCCTCGTCCAGAAGCGTCACCGAGGCCATCCCGATGTCGTTCTCTACGTAGCTTGCGGTGCACCCTGCAAAATAGACGTTCTTCGACTTTACCCCGGGACCGTGCTTTTTAACAAGCTCCTTCGGGAACCAGTTGGAGCGGTCCTTCCTGTATCCCGCCCAGATGTCCCCCTCTTTCTTGAGGGCCGCCGCCATCATCTCGAAGGGGGGAAAGGTCATCTTCTTCTCCTCCTGGATCAGCCTTCCCCTCAGCTTCATCCAGGAGGCCTCGATGGGAAGCGCCGCCGAGCAGCGGAAGTTGCAGAGCTCGCAGGTGGTGCAGACAATAAACGTGTCCACCATCGACTGATCCCAATCCTCCCTCCCCTCCATGTACTCCCTCAGCCAGTACCACTTCCCGCGGGGGGACTGGCTCTCCCACCCCCGGCCGTAGAACTGGTCGCACTCCTCCACGCAATAGCCGCACTGGGAGCAGCTGTAGGCGTACCAGGCGACGTCGGGGGGGATATCCCTGACAGGCATAGTCGGCAGCTCCCCGACCTTTGTTATGATGTGGTTCCCGAAGGGTCTCGCAAAAGGCTCGAAGAGGCCGGCGACCTTCATAAAGGTCCCGATAAAGCCGTTTTTTATCACCTTCTTCGGATTGAATATCCCCTTCGGATCCGAGCCCTTCTTGAATTTTTTGAGCCTCTTGAGCCTCTTCTTGCCAAGTATCTGGGGGGCCTTCTTGGCAAAATATAGGCCGGTGCTGTATGCCCTCCCGCCGTGCCTCTCCGCGATCTTGATGACGGTCATGGCGAGGCTGTAGACGAAGTTGAAGCTGAACTTCCTCTGGTCGCCCGGGATAAAGCCCAGGATGACCACCTCCGGCCTGCCGTCCCTGCTTTCTTTTATTATCACGCCCTCCTTGACGATCGGCTGATTGACCTTTCGCTCGATCTCCTCCATGACGTCGCCAAGCGCAGACAGGGGTATGACCACCTCGGTGGGGATGAGGCTCGGCCCCAGGCGCTTTACCACCATCAGCTTGAACCTGTTCTCCCACTCGTGGTCCGCGATTCTTTCGCTCAATATCTCCGCCTCGCAGGGCTTTACGATCTCACTGAGCTTCTCCATCACCAGGCCGGCGTTCTTCTTCCGATAGGCAACGGTAAGGATGTAGGAGGCTGGAAGGAGGACGCGCTCCTCAACGGGGTGGCCGTGCATGAGCATGAGGGGCGCCCTGTTTTTCAGCTCCGCCATCCTCGGATTGATGAACACCAGCGACCAGATGGGAAGCTTTTCCTCGATCATCATCTCGATGAGCCTCTGGGTATCTTTAGGATTCGGGCAGCCGATCGCCACCACGTCAAGCTCCTCGTTATCCATTACCTTCATGGTAAGGTCGACGATCAAGCCGGTGATCCCCTCGGCATCCGAGACCATGTCGAGGTCTTTCCCCTTCATCTCTTTAACCTCCCCGTCGGACATGACAACGCGGGCGCCCACCACGTTGTCCCTAAACCAGCCGGACTCGAAGGAGCCGATCCCCGTCCCCCCCTGAGCCAGCCACCCGCCCACGGTGGAGCCGGGGTAACTTGAGGGGTAGAGCTTGACGGTCAGGTCCTCTCTCTTAAGGGCGGCGTCGACCTTCTCCCAGACCGTGCCCGCCTGGACTCTGACGGTCTTGTTCTTCTTGTCTATGTCGAGGACGCGATTCAGGCGGAAGAAATCGACCACCACCCCGTTATTCACCGGTATCGCCCCGCCGTAGCCGGAGGACGCCTTAGCCCTGGGCGTCAAGGGGATCCTGTTCTCTTTTGCCCAGCGCACAAGCTCAACGAGCTCCTCCTCCGTGTTCGGCTGGACTACGGCATTGGGGACGGTGTTTCCGATGATCGGCTTTATCATGTTCGGCATCGCTCCGATATCATGGCCGTAGAGCTTCATCTCCGTTTTATCGAAACAGACCCGATCCCTGAATTTATCTTCAAGGAACGAGCGCTGTTTATTATTTAAACTTTCCATGATTATCTCCTCTTTCTTTGAATTTAAATATATCTTTCAAATTTTAGAAACACCACAGTCAGCGGCAAGAATATCAATGAAACCTTTTTTGGCTAAATATTTAGGCTAAATAGTATTAAATACTATTTATATTATAGCATATTTTCTTGAATACGTAAGTCTGCATTATTATTTTTTTCTATTTTTTTAAACAGGTCTGTTTACGGGATTTCTCCACAGATATTGAGCATTTTCCCCAAATTTGCCCCCCCCCGGTGAAAATATCGAGATAAGAAAAAACACGTCAAATTCGGGCTTTTTAAAAAATTCCGTGGAATATCTATTGACTTCGATTTCCAGATAGATAAAATATTTTAAAATTCTAATGGAGGTTTTAATGAGATTCTTGAAATGGACATTGGCAATAATTCTGATTCTTTTGTTGGGCACAGTGGGAGTCTTTTTCGGCTATCTAAAATCCACGGTTGCCGACTATAACGGGGAGATTAAGGTCAAGGGGCTAAAAGAAAAGGTCGAGATCATCCGTGACTCCTACGGCGTCCCCCATATCTTTGCGGAAAACAACGAGGACGCTTATTTCGCCATAGGTTACGCGACGGCCCAGGACCGCCTCTTCCAGATGGAGATTATTAGGGCCGCCGGCAAGGGGAGGCTCTCCGAGATATTCGGAAAGGATATGGTCAAGGCGGATATACTTTACAGGACCGTCTTCTCGCCCTGCGACGTCAAGAAAGTCTACGAAGACATGTCTCCAGAGCCAAAGGCCGTCCTCGAAGCCTACGTAAAGGGGATCAACCACTACATCGAAAATATGGAGGAGCCGTTACCCTTCGAGTTTCTCCTCCTCAACCACAAGCCGGGACCTTGGAAGCCGGAGGATGTGATCTCGATCACCGTTTTTAACAGCTGGTTTTTCTCTTCCTCCTTTAAAAGGGATCTAATGTACGCTACATTCATAGACCACGTGGGAGATGAGATGGCATCAGAGATATTCCCGCCGAACAGGGAATATGAATTGGATTATTACAATCCATCGAAAACCGCCCTTTACGATAAAGAGGGGGGGATATATGAAAACAGCCCGGCGCTGGCCGGTGGTTACGACGATGACACCTCCCTAAAGCTCCTTAACGTCATGGGCGAAGCCGAAACGAAGTTGACGGAGATAGGTCTTTCACCTATAACTGAGGCCTGCAATAACTTCGGCATATCCGGCGAAAAGTCAAAGACCGGGATGCCTATCTTGGCCCACGACTGTCACATACCAAAGAGTATACCCAGTATGTTTTACGAGTGTCACATGGTAACCCCGACTACCAATATCTCCGGTCAAGTATCCGTTGGACTGCCGGTTTTTTGGAGCGGGCAAATCGAAACCGCCGGATGGGTGTATACCGGCGCTTTTGTTGACGAACTCGACTTCTACATTGAAAGGGTAAATCCCGAAAACAGAGACCAGTATCTCTATAAGGGCAAATGGGAAGACATGGAGATCAAAAAGGAGATAATAAAGGTCAAGGGGGGTAAAGACGTTGAGCTGAATGTAAGGCTGACGGTTCACGGGCCGGTCGTCGACGACATCATCGCCGATGCGGTAAAGGGGGTCGTTTCCAAGGATGAACTCCTCTCTATGCGCTGGGCCGGGACCGATATCACAAACCAGTTTGAAGTGGCCTATCTTGTTACCGAAAAGATGAATGACGTAGACAGCTTCATAAAGGGCTTCGGTGACTGGGGCTTTCCCGCCGCACATATGATTGTCGGCGACAGCAACGGGGACCTCGGCTACATTCTCGGCGCCGGAATACCGATAAGGATGGGATTTAGCGGGAGCCTGCCCATGCCCGGTTGGACTGGTGAATATGAGTGGCAGGGATATGTTTCCCCGGATAAAAAACCGATCGTCAAAAATCCAAAGAAGGGATTTATCAACTCCTCCAACTCCCGCTACCCCGTGCCGGTGGACTACCCATTTGAACTGGGCAACGTATGTTCGTCACATTACAGGGCGCTCAGGGTCAACGAGATAATCGAAGAGACGATTTCGGAGAAGGGCGGCTTCGGTATGGAGGATATAAACAAGGTTTACGGCGACGTCTACGTCGTCATGGGGAGGGACTTCGTTCCCCTGATAATAGAATCGCTGAAGGGGAAAGAACTCACCGACAATGAAAAGAGGGCACTTGAGGAGCTTTCAAGCTGGGACTATATGTCCGACAAGGGTGAGATCGCCCCGGCGATCTTCCAGGCGACCCTCGTCCATATGGTAAAAAACAGTTTCTCGAACCGGCTGGGGGATGACCTCTACAACGAGTTTATCAAGGTGAACTCCAATGTCTTCAAGGGATTGGGCAATATAATGAAAGACGAAGACTCGAAATGGTTCGACGATCCCGACACGCCTGAGATAGAAAAGAGGGGCGACATGCTCGCCAAGAGCTTCAGGGACGCCGTTAAGTTTCTCGAAAAGGAGCGCGGCAAAAACATAGACGGCTGGGTCTGGGGGGAGATGTTCACGCTGACCCTCGAGCACCCCTTCAGCAAGAAAGTGCCCCTCCTCAAATATTTCGCCGACATAGGGCCGTATCCGATGAGCGGGGGATTTATCGTGCCCTATGCCACAACGCCCATGCTTAACGATCCTTACAGACCATCAGGCATATCCCAGGCAAGGCACGTCATAGACTGCTCCGACAACAGGAACTCAAAGGTAGTCTCCATGCCGGGTATCTCCGGCAACTTCATGAGCCCCCACTACGACGACCAGTTCGATATGTGGTACAATTTCGAGTTCAGGACCCTGATGCTTTACAGAAATCAGGTGGAGAAGGATGCTAAATACAGGCTGACAATGGTGCCGGAGTGACGGTTTTAAAAAAATTTCGTACTTAAAAAGGCCCCGAAAGATATTACCATATCTTTCGGGGCGACATTTTTTTATTTCAAAACGCAAAATATTGACAAAAAGCGACCACCCCACTGCAGCTTCACCCGCCGATCAGACCCGCCGACGAAAGGATTGAAGATAACTGGATTTGATAATGATCTCCAAAACGCATGCGGCACAAGGCAGCTTACGCCCTTTTGAGAGAAAAGCCCCCTATATGGTTATTGTCATGCTTTTTTTTTACTTTCGAGGCTCCCGCCGATAACGGACAGCTCCCCGGAGATGGTCCTCTCGACCAGATCCTTGACAATATCCTCTATGTCGTCATTGGTAATCCAGTCCTTGTGGAGGTAATTCGCGCCTGCCTTCAGGATGTCCCTCATCTCCCTCTGGAGCGTGGTCACCGCAATGGTGTTTATCGGCTTGTCCCTTTCCCTCGCGGCCTTTATTACCTCCATCCCGCCGGTTCCCTCCATAAGTATATCGGTGAAGATGAGATCGGGGACGGCCTCGGGGTCGGAGGAGTTTATCGCCCTTATTGCGTCGGCCCCGTTTTCCAGCGTCTTTATCGCCATTGTGTCTCTGTAAATACCTTCAAGTATATCCTTGAGTATCTTTATCATGAAGGCGCTGTCGTCGATCACGAGAGTCTTGATCTTTACAAACTGGAGCGCCTTTTTCAACATCAGAGACGTCAGTGCCTCGTAGGCTTCGAAATCGGTTATGGACGTGGCGTTAACCAGATCAATGACAAAGCTCCCTCGTGGATTAATGATCTCCCACAAATCCCTTTCCCTTGACGACAGATCAAAAGACCCCTCGGCCCGCTTTATCTTGTAAATGGGCAGAATACGCTCCTTGATCTTCTCCTTCTCATCCTTCTGCCGGAGTCCCTCCAGGAGCAGATGTGAAAGCTCCATCTTGATATTATTGTTTTCAGGCTTTATTTTATTCACCTCAAAGGCCTGAAAACGCGCGTTCTCCCACTCGATCAGCCTGAAGAAGGCCTTCTCCCCCCTGAACGTATCTCCAAGGCTTGCCCCCACTATCCTTGAGCTATCGAAATAAAGCTTGCCCTCTTTCCCATCTTTGGAATAAAGGATTATCAACATCTTTTTATTGCCGGAGATACCCTGCACCAGGCTTATCATAGACAACGCCGTGAAATGGCCTTCGATCTGAGGGATTTTTTCCTTAACATCATCCATGACTTTTCACCGTCGTCCTTAACGATACCGCCTTATCCTATCACCACATTTTCCATCAACGACCAGCTACCATTTTAGCATAGATTGACATATCCAAAACAGCTTTTTCTCAGCATGGGCTAAATCTTTATAGACGCCCGATATCCTTGGAGATCGGAATCCCTATCCCTAAAAGACTACAAACAGACCTCCTTTGCTTTATGTTGAAGCGTCTTATCCTTTCGATTTTCCCTGATTCAAAATGTCTAAGATAACACCTGCCTGCCCTTTAAGATTTCTCCCGTTGAAGTCGAATCATCGGCCTATCTCAAACAACATCCCCCCACTGAAGCAAATCGTAAAAGAGGTCCGTCCCATCCTCTAAAAAACCATCAAGCGGTGAGGAGTCGTTTACTTCCCAGCCTTCTCGAGATCCATCTTCTTGAGCTCCCGTCTCAGGACTTTTCCTATGGCGCTCTTCGGCAGCTCGTCCATGAACTCGATGATCTTCGGAACCTTATATGCGGCGAGCCTCTCCTTGCAAAAGGCGATCACCTCCTCCTCGGTCAGAGTCTCCCCCGCCTTCGGGACGATAAAGGCCTTTACCGTCTCGCCGCGATATTTGTCAGGCACCCCGATGGTGCACGCCTCGAGGATCTTCGGGTGGTCGAAGAGGGTGTTGTCCAACTCCACCGGATATATGTTGTAGCCGCCGGCTATTATCATGTCCTTCTTTCTGTCGACGATCTTCAGGTAGCCGTCCTCGTCGAATACGCCGATGTCTCCCGTGTAGAAATACCCGTTCTTGAGGGAGTTCTTGGTCTCCTCCGGCTTTTTGTAATAGCCCATCATTATCTGCGGTCCCTTGATGATTATCTCGCCCGACTCCCCGACCTTCATCTCCTTCTTCCCGGTCTCCACGTCGACTATCTTGACATCGGTGTCCGGAAACGGAATCCCCACCGTCCCCGCCTTGATCTCCCCGCCCCAGGGGGTGCCGGTGGCCACGGGGGACGCCTCGGTCATTCCGTAGACTTCCACCATCGTGGCGCCGGTAAGCTCCTTAAGGTCCCTTATCGTATCCATCGCCAAGGGTGCCGCCCCGGAGAAAAATCCCTTTATGAAAGAGAGGTCCATGCTCCTGAACTTCGGGTTGTTCAGAAGTCCCACGAAGATAGTCGGGACGCCTGGGAGTATCGAGGGCTTGTATTTCTTTACGATCTTAGCGATCGTCTCCGCCTCCGGCCTCGCTATCAAGATATTTTCCCATCCCTGCCAGATATTAACGTTCTGAACCACGGTAAATCCCGCCGAGTGAAACACCGGTATGGTGCCCACCATCTGGTGCACCCCCGGCTCCATGTCTGTAAACCAGCCGACGATCTGCTGGACGTTGGAGCTGATGTTCGCGTGGGAGAGCATAACCCCCTTGCTGACCCCCGTGGTTCCGCCGGTGTACAAAAGAGTTGAAAGTTCGTCCCACTTGCTTTCGTCCTTGACCGGCTCCGTGGAATATTTTTTTATAAGGTCTTTGAAGATCAATAGGTCTTCGGTAGGCTCGATCTTGCGATACATCGCCTTTTTGACTATCGGGAAAAGCTGTTTTATCGGAAAGGGCAGATATGAGTGAATGTGGCACGCTATTATCTTCTTTATCTTCGTCCCCGACATGATCTTCTGGACCCGGGGCACGAGGAGAGAAAAGGTGATTATTACGGTTGAGTCGGAGTCGTCAAGCTGGTACTGAAGCTCCCGCTCGGAGTAGAGGGGATTGTTCTGAACCGCCACCGCTCCTATTCTGAATATTGCGAGATTCGCCACGATAAGCTGGGGTATGTTGGGGATGCATACCGCGACCTTGTCCCCCTTTTTGACACCGAGGTCAAGGAGCGCCCTTGAAAACTGGTTTACCATCCCGTTGAGCTCTTTGTAGGTAATCCGCTTTCCCATGAAGTCGATGGCCACGTTGTCGGGAAATCTCTCCGCTGACCTCGTCAGAGCATTAGATATTGTGACCTTCTCGTACTTGAGGTTCTTCTCAATCCCAGGCGCATAAGACTTATACCATAACTTCTCTTTCATCTACTCCTCCCTAAATTTAATTAAATAAATTTCTATCCTTTTTTAAATTGGATGTCTTTTATAGAATTAATCTCAATTACTCGCCCTTAAAGTCAGGTTTTCTCTTCTCGGTAAACGCCTTTAAGGCTTCAAAGATGTCCTCCGAGGGGAGGATGTTGGCGCTCCTCTGGGCCACGTAGTTCAGTCCGTCGGCAACGCTCTTGTCCCTGCAGTAGTTCATGACCTCCTTCGCCGACATGACCGCCAGCGGCGACTGCTCGGCGATCTCTTTCGCCATCGCCTCCGCCCCGGCGTACAGGGCGTCGATGTCCTTGTAGACACAGTTTATAAGCCCTATCTCGTTTGCCCTCTTGGCGCTGATGTCCTTTGTCGTATAGGTCAGCTCCTTTGCGTAGCCCTCCCCCACGATCCTCGGGAGCCTCTGGAGCGTGCCCACGTCCGCCACGACCCCGAGCCTCGCCTCCCTGACGGAAAACAGGGCGTCCTCCGTGGCGAGCCTTATATCGCACGCCGTGATGATGTCGACGCCCGCCCCTATGCAGTAGTGGTGGATGGCCGCTATCACGGGCTTTCTGAACTTGTCGAACACCGATATCGACTCCTGCCCGTCGATGATGAACTTCACCAGATTGTAGCGCTTCCTCCCCATAACGCCCTTCTCGGCGATCCCGGGGACCTCGCTGAACAGGTCGAAGAGGTCGGTCCCGGCGGTGAAGCATTTTCCCCTCCCCGCCAGGATCACCACGCGCACATCGTCGTCGTCCTCCAGCTCCCCCATGACCTCCAATATCTCCTTAAAGAAGATCTTCCCCACGGCGTTTCTCTTTTCGGGGCGGTTCATGAACAACCAGGCGACATGATCCTTCTTTTCGACCTCGAATACCTCGTATTTCTTTGCCATAGCTCTAACCTTTCACTTTAATCCACTAACATATTGACATATCAGCTTTATACCAACCAGTTTCAAAACGATGCCACGATATACATATAATTGCGGCCCCCCTCATCGAGAAATCCGCCGGACAAAAATCCATCGTGCCCGGACAACCGTGCTGAAACAGTTAAGTTAATATAATAGCGACACCACGCGGAAATGTCCAATTAAATAGGCCATCAAAACGAATTTTGAATATAAAAAACCGTCTCGGGGCATCGTCTTGAAACAAAAACCGTCCCGACCGGGAAATCCTACTCCCCCTTAAATTTTGCCTCCCTCTTCTCCAGCTTTGCCGTTATCCCCTCCTTCACGTCATTTGTGTGCATGAGCGTCGACTGGCCTATCGCCTCCAGCTCCAAGAATGACCGGGTATCCATGTGCTGGCCGCGGTTGATCAGCTTCTTTGCCAGCCCCACCGCCAGCGGTGCGTTCTTGTTCAATTGTGACGCCAGTGCTAGGGCCCCCTCCATCTCGTCCTGAACCACATCGTTGACGAGCTGAATCTCCTTCGCCTCGTCGGCGTCGATGATCTTCGCGGTCATTATGAGCTCCTTCGCCTTTACCGGCCCCAAAAGCCGCGTCAGCCTCGTTATCCCCCCCACGTCCGGGATGAATCCTACGGCCACCTCCTGAATGCCGAACTCGGTCCCCTTCCTCGCTATCCGGAAATCGCCGGAGAGTATCACCTCCAGCGCCATTCCGAAGCAGAAACCGTGGATCGCGTAGATCACCGGCTTCTCGATATCAGTTATCAGGTTGATGATCGACTGCGCCTCTGCGATCTTGGAGCGGACCAAGTCCCCGCTCCCCCCGATAAGCCCGAGGCCCGCAAGAAAGCTGAAGTCTATCCCGGCTGAAAAGCCCTTTCCCTCCCCCCTTACGATAATGCACCTCACCTGAGAGTCGGTCTTGATGCTCTCAAAGACATCCCGAAGCCCGTATATTATATCCTCGTTCAGTGCGTTCCTCTTCTCGTTCCTGTTTATTGTAACGATCAGGTTTAAGCCGTCTCTTTCCGTCAAAACAACATCCTTCGACATTTTGCTCAGCTCCTTTTCCATTTTTAAAAAACGATCGCTCTCGAAGAGATCCAATAAAACGCAAATACGACAACAAAACAATATTGTCTTTTTCCCCTTTTGTCAAGGGCGTAAAGCAACATAACGAAAATTCAAGACGTTTTGAAAAACCGTGTTTTAAAAAACTTTTTCCCTTTTTGTCATTAAGGTAAAAACTTAAATGAAAAAGGTTGACAGCCATAACCTATTTTGGTAAGGCTATTGGGAACTTGGAGCTTGTTTCCAATCTTGCCGAGATCTCTTTTGATTCCAATCCAAAGCTGTTCTGGAGGTCATATGATAAAGACAAGGGTAACCGAACTTCTCGGGATAAAATATCCCATCCTGATGGGAGGGATGCACTGGGTGTCTTTCTCAAAGATGGTGGCCGCGGTGGCCAACGCCGGGGGGGTCGGCTTCATTCCCACCGCCTCGTTCAAGGGCGTCGGCGAGCTCAGAGAAGAGATCAGGAAGACGAAAGACCTGACGGACGGCCCCATCGGCCTTAACATCTCTCTTCTCCCGAACGTGGACCCGGGCGAAATCGTCATGGACTTTCTCGAGCTGGGGATTAAAGAGAAGGTAGCCGCATTCGAGACCGCCGGCCGCGCCCCTGACCGCTTCGTCCCGATATTGAAAGAGGCGAATATCCCGATAATCCACAAGGTCCCCCAGGTGAGGTTCGCAAAAAAGGCGGAGGATATCGGCGTTGACGCCGTTATAGTGGTCGGCTTTGAGTGCGCCGGCTACGTGGGCGGGGCGGAGATAACCACTCAGATACTGGTCAACAAAGCGTCGAGGCTTCTAAAGATACCCGTGATCGCCGGGGGCGGCATAACGAACGGGAAAAGCCTTGTTTCGGCCCTGGCCTTAGGAGCCGAGGGGGTGCTGATGGGGACGAGGTTTCTGGCCTCGGAGGAGTCCGGCATCCACAAAAACTATAAGGAGTGGTTAACAAAGGCCGCGGAGACCGACACCATGGTACTTCTGAAATCGATCTCGATGCCGGTGAGGTCGATAAAAAACGAGGCGGCGAAAAAGCTCGCCGAGATAGAGGCGGACGGGGGGACCATGGAAGAGTTATTGACCTTTGCGGCGGACAAGATGGGAAAGGCGGCAAACGAGAAGGGGGATGTGGATATGGGCCTCATATCGATGGGTGAGGGGATAGGACTCATAGATGAGATAAAGGGCATCAACGAAATAGTAAAAGATATCGTCTCCGAGGCGGAGGAGGTAATGGAAAGGCTCAACAAGGCGATTGTGAAAGAATAAAAATATAAGGCTTTTTTATTTTGTACTGAAGTAGATTTTTGGATTATAGATATTAAGATTTTGATTCTTATATTGGAGGTTTACTATGCTTATCGGCGATATCCTTACAAGAGCCGCGAAGTGGTTTCCGGAAAAGGAGGCGGTCGTATTCGAGGGGACGAGGCTCACCTACAAGGAGTTTAACGACAGGACGAACCGCCTCGCCCACGCCCTTTTGGAGATGGGTGTGAAAAAGGACGAGAGGGTGGCGGTCGTCTGCCACAACTCCAACCACTACGGGGAGATCCTGTTTGCCCTGGCAAAAATCGGGGCGGTATCCACAAACCTGAACTGGCGCCTCTCCCCCAAGGAGCTGGCCTTTCTGATCGACGACTCGGAGGCGAATATCGTCCTCTTCTCCAAGAGGTTCGAGCACCTCTATGGGCCGACGAAGGAGCAGATACCTAAGAAGCTGAAATATATAGCCGTTGACGGCAAAATCGACGAAGAGATGATCGACTACGAGGAGCTGATAGCCAAATACCCCGCGGACGAGCCTTTGGTCGAAGTCTCGATGGACGACACCTTCCTCCAGCTCTACACGAGCGGAACGACGGGACGACCGAAGGGGGTCATGCTCACCCATAAGAACATGATGGCAAACGCGGTAAGCACAATAATCGAGATGGAGATGACAAGGGACATGAACGTCCTCGGGCTGCTGCCGATCTTTCACATAGCCATCTTCGTCCTCATCAACCTCGTTCTGATCGGAGGAAAGGTGACGTTCATCCACTCCTTCGACATCCCCACGGTCTTAAAGACGATGCAGGACGAGAAGATCACCGCCGTCGGGTTCACGCCTGTGATATTCAAGTTCCTCCTCGACCACCCGGACATAGACAAGTACGACCTCAGCTCCCTAAGGCAGGTGATCTACGCCACGGCCCCCATGCCGGTCGATCTCCTGAGACGCTCCCTGGAGAAGTTCAAGTGCGACTTCATCCAGTTCTTCGGGATGACGGAGATGAGCCCGACGCTCACCATGCTCATCCCCGATGACCACGTCCTGGACGGGCCGGAGCACAAGGTAAAGTGGCTCGGGTCCGCCGGCAGGCCCATCAGCAACGTGGAGGTGAGGATCATCGACGAAAAGGGGAATGACTGCCCGCCGGGCGTGACGGGCGAGATCATAGGGAGGGGCGACAATGTCATGAAGGGATACCACAAGATGGTGGATGCCACCGCCGAAGCCATAAGGGACGGCTGGTACTACACTGGGGACATGGGATACTTCGATGAGTACGGCTACCTCTTCATCGCCGACCGGAAGAAGGATATGATAATCTCCGGCGGCGAGAACATCTACCCGAGGGAGGTGGAGGAGGCGATCCTCCTCTTGGAAGGCGTCTTCGAGGTGGCAGTGATCGGCGTTCCGGACGACGAGTGGGGCGAGTCGGTAAAGGCGATATTGGTAAAGACCCCGGGAGCGGAGATCACCGAAGAGGACGTTATTTCACACTGCAAGGCGAACATCGCCAGCTATAAGAAGCCTAAAAGCGTGGACTTCGTGGATATGCTCCCGAGAAGCGCCCTGGGCAAGGTCTTAAAGCACGAGCTTCGCGCCCCGTTCTGGGAGGGGAGGGACAGGAAGGTGTAATAAAAGGGATTTTGGAATTGAAGGGATGTTACATCAAACGCTGATAGATGGGAATCCGAGGTAGAAGAAATTTTAAAAAGTAATGTCTAAGAGCGTGTAGTTCTTGAAATAAAGAAATTTAGGGGGTGCAGACGGGAGTCTGTCCCCCCTTTGTTATATCTGACTAACCACGTCCACAAATGTGGGAGCTACAGGATATGCTTAATTTAGCCGTTCGATTTCATAGAAGGCCGGATTGCCTCTCAGCGCCGATAATAAGGCACTTACAGCACCCCGCCCGCTTCGTCTAAATGCCGCAGCTCTTCATTCCCCTCTTCTCCAGATAGCGCTGATGGTACTCCTCCGCCCTGTAGAAGTTCGACGCCGGTACGACCTCGGTGACTATCTTCTTGCTGCACTTCTTCTGTTTTTCACCTATTGCTTTCAGCGCCTCGTCTTTCTGCGCTTTGTCATAGAAAAATATCACCGACCTGTACTGGCTCCCTATATCCGGCCCCTGCCTGTTCAGTTGGGTCGGGTCGTGCAGGGCGAAAAAGACGTCGAGAAGCTCCCTGTACGAGACCTCCTTCGGGTTGTACTCCACGAGGAGTGTCTCCGCGTGGCCGGTCTTGTTCCCGCAGACCTCCCTGTAGGTCGGGTTCTCCTTGTCCCCCCCGGCGTACCCGACCGTCGTATTGACGACGCCCTTGACGTTTCTGAAGACCTCCTCCACCTGCCAGAAGCACCCCGCCCCGAACGCCGCCCTCTTAGTCTCCGTCTCGTCTCCCGTAAAATCGAGGGAGACCGAGTTTATGCAGTACCTCTTTCCGGTGGGCCTCGGCCCGTCGTCAAACAAATGTCCCAGATGGCTCCCGCACCTCTTGCAGACGACCTCGGTGCGCACCATGCCGTGGCTCCTGTCTTGCTTAAGCTCAACGGAGTCTTTTTCCACGTCAAAAAAGCTCGGCCAGCCGGTGCCCGAATCGAACTTTGTTTCAGACTCAAACAACTTATTCCCGCAGACCTTGCACGAGTATTCCCCCCTCATCTTGTTTTTGTAATATTTCCCGCTGAAGGGGGGCTCCGTCCCCCTCTCCCTCAATACATGGTATTCCTGGGGGTTAAGTCTATTTTTTATCTCTTCCTCTTTCATGGTTTTTTACCTTAAGGTTTTTCTTTAATATTGACCGGACAAAGAGAAATTCAGCTCTACTGTCTCAAATCCTTACTGCTTTACTATAATATAACTACGGTTTTGCCGGTTTCAACCTGTTTTTCGAAAAACTTATGGCTTGAAATGGGATTTTTTGATGATTGGATCTGAAAGTCAATAAAAAGGGAGGTTTTCAACCCCCTTGGAAAATTACAGTTCTTCCCTAGATAGTAATCGAGAATTGGTATAAACGACCGTCTATTTGAACGGCCCCAAAGACAAGGCGACAAACGGATTATCTATCGGCCCCCGCTTCAGTGCTCCACCCTCTTCGAAACACGATAGGCGCAGTATTCCTCGCCGAGGGCCATGCATCGGGTCTCCTTGACCCTCCAGTCGTTCTTTCCGGTGGCCCACTCGACCAGCCCGAGGAGAAAGCCCACGGTCACAAAGCAGACCGGCAATATACTGGTTCGGTTAAAGCAGTGAGTTGCGCTCTTGTCGCAGTAGTACACGGCGTCATCATCCTCCTCGATCCATACCTCGGTGTTCATCTGGGCGGAGATGATCGTAGCGGTTATTGTGAGGATCATCTTTATCCGCTCGAAATCGCCCTTGCCATCCATGGTTTTTTTGAGCTGTCCCGCCACCTCCCCGTTTTCTTCGAGGCCCCAGACCGCCTGCTTTTTCCCCACCTGAACGAGGATCGCCGCGGCGCCATTGCCGCCGAATATCTCCTCGATCCCCTTGTCGAGCCCGGTCGCCTCAGATATCCAGCAGTCCTCGACGAGGTCGTTGTTGGGCGGGATTGCGTTCCTGTATTTGGTCAATCCGGTGAAGTTTAGGACAACGTCGAGGCCGTTCTGCCCCACTATCTCGTTAATGCCCAAGAGCATCACCCTGAATGTCATGTTGCTGACCAACCTGTCTTCCATAGCACCCCCTCACGTCTGTACGCAGTATTCCTCCGTAGAGAGATATATATACAAAGTATATATATCTCTTGTATATATAGGAACTTTTTCTATGTCAAGAAAAAAATGAAAAGACCTCTTCGTAAACGGCCTCCCTAAGAACCGAAGGGTGATTGAAGCCAAAATGATACCCCTAACAATAAAACGGCCCGTGAATCTCTTCACGGGCCTAAATATTAATGTTTTAATGTATCTACCTAATATCTTTATCGCCACCGCAGTTGGACATAAATCGTGAGGTCAGGGGAAAACGGACGAGCCTCTTTCCCCCCACCCCCCCTCAAGGCCCCTCCGGCGTCATCCAGATATTGGAAATTCCCTATAAAAAACAGAATACCAAAGACACTCCTATTTAGATATAAAGAGGCCGTCGGGGAAGATATAGACAACGGCGATATAGGCGAAGTAGAAGAGAACGTAAAAGACCCCCTCTATCCTCCCAATCTTCCTCCTTGTGGTCACGATAGTGAAGAGGATAACGGTTATGAAGAGCATTACAGGCGTGTCGAACGCAAATATCCGCCTTGAGAGGGTAAACGGCCTGACCAGGGCCGAAACTCCACCAACGATGAGAAAGTTGAAGATATTACTGCCCAGTATGTTACCGATGCTGATGTCGCCCTCCCCCTTGTACGCAGCAATCACGGAGGTTATCAGCTCCGGGAGAGATGTCCCGAGCGCCACTATGGAGACTGCGATAACGGCCTCCGACACACCGAAGTTGACGGCGAGCCCCGTGGCGCCCTTGACCAGGTAGTCCGATCCGGCCGCCAGAAAGACGATCCCGGAGGCCGCATAGAAGAACGCCCTGGAGATCGAAAGGGACTTTTCCTTGACAATTTCTATCTCTATCATATCCAATTCGACATCGGTATCCGCCTTTGCCGTTATGATACAGTAGATCGTAAATACCAGAAAGAGGATTATCAAGACGACTCCGTCAAAGCGGTTGAAGAGAAGGTCCTTTTCCATGAGCCAGAAGACTACGCTGAGTATGATGACAAAGGGGATTTCCCAGAAGGCAGTGTTCTTCTTTATGGCGATCGGCATGAATATCGCCGACGCTCCCATAACGAGGCCGAGGTTTGCGATGTTGCTCCCCACGATGTTGCCGCAGGCGATGTCACCGATCCCTTTGAGTGCGGCGTTCAGCGAGGCCGCAAGCTCCGGGGCGGACGTCCCGAAGGCTACGAGCGTCAACCCTATGACGAGGTTTGATATTCCGGCCCTCTTGGCCAGGCTCACCGCGCCGTTGACAAGGAGACCCGCACCCCATATAAGAAGCACAAAACCGATAGCAGTCAATAAGGAGTTCATCAGAAGATCAAAACACATATTCTCATCCCAAAATAACAGATAATATCAATAAAACCGTCAAATCCCTTCGATGGGTCAAACTCATCGGCTTTCAATCTATATTAGGCGTCGAATTTTCACACATCGGGATCTGCAAATCAATAAAAAACACGCAACACAAAAAGAAGAACCGGAGTATTTTTTCCGGCCTTGAAAAAGGTTTCTTCTTCAAAGAGATAGTGTCCGTCGACGTCCGGTCACTCCAAGAGGGATGACCCCGTCATCTCCGCGGGAGCCGCAATCCCCATAATCGCAAGGATCGTGGGGGCGACGTCCGCCAGGATCCCTGACCTGAGGGATCGCCCGACAAATTCGTCGTCGACCGCAATAAACGGAACGCGATTCGTTGTGTGGGCGGTATGGGGCATATTGTTTTTGTAATCCCACATCTCCTCGGCGTTTCCGTGGTCCGCGGTAATAAGGGCCGTGTATCCCGCCCGCCTTGCCGCCTCGACCACCTTTCCCACGCACTCATCTACGACGCCCACAGCCACAACCGCCGCATCCATCACCCCGGAGTGTCCCACCATGTCGGGGTTGGCAAAGTTCAGGACTATAAGGGAGAATTTTTTCTGATCGATTCGGTCGATCACGGCAGACGCCACCTCCCGGGCGCTCATCTCCGGCTTCAAGTCATACGTGGCCACTTCCTTCGGCGAGGGAATAAGCACCCTCGCCTCGCCTGGGAACTCCTCCTCCACCCCGCCGGAGAAGAAAAAGGTGACGTGGGCGTACTTCTCCGTCTCGGCTATCCTGAGCTGCTTCTCGCCCATCCCGCTTATTATCTCGCCGAGTATATTTTTTAGATCGATGGGCGGAAACGCCATCGGCAGACCGAAATCGTCTTCGTACTCGGTCATGGTAAGAAAACCCGCGAGGGTCGGCACCTTTTCTCTGATAAAGCCGTTAAAGCTCGGAAACGTCAGCGCCCTCGTGATCTCCCTGGCTCGGTCCGCCCGGAAGTTTACAAAAAAGACCCCGTCGCCATCTTTTATCGGCCCCACCGGTCTGCCCCCTTTTACGATGGCCGTGGGCTGAACGAACTCGTCCGTCTCTCCCATCTTGTAGGCCGACTCTATCGCGCCGACCGGGTCTTCCCCCAATCTCCCCACACCCAAGACTATCGCATCGTATCCCTTCTTAACCCTGTCCCAGCGGTTGTCCCTGTCCATCCCCCAGTACCTGCCGCCGACTGATGCTATCGCCCCGATCTTTTCCGCCTTGAAGAAATTCACCAGCCGGGACATATACCCGGCGCCGCTGGTGGGGGGGGTATCCCTGCCGTCAAGAAAGGCGTGGAAGTATACCTCTTTCAGCCCGCCCTCCTTCGCCGCCCGAACCGCCGCGAAGATGTGCTCTATGTGGCTGTGAACGCCCCCGTCCGATAAAAGCCCCATGATATGGAGAGCGCCGCCGCTTCTCTTCACCTTGTCGATCAGATCAAGGACGGCCTCGTTCTTGTAGAAGCTTCCGTCCTCTATCGCCTTGTTCACCCTTGTGTAATCCTGATAGACGATCCTCCCCGCGCCCAGGTTCAGGTGGCCGACCTCGCTGTTTCCCATCTGGCCGTCCGGGAGTCCTACGCTCGATCCGCTCGCCCCGAGCGTCGTGAATGGGTATTTCGCTATCATGGCGTCCACGTTGGGCGTCTCGGCCGCTGCGATTGCGTTATACTCGGCTCCTTCCCTTATCCCCCATCCGTCCATGATGATCAAGATAACCGGTTTTTTTACCATACTGCTACTTATCGCACCTCTTCAACGTCTACAGCGTGTCTCCTACAATTACACAACGGGGGATAGACAGTGTCTCCCCCCTAACTATAGTTTAGCAATAAAATCTCCGAATTGCAACCGATTTGCAGCAGATTTGGGATATAGGGATTAGGGTTTCAGGTAAGCGGGGTGATATTTACCAATTGAATTGTTCAAAACCTGATGCGTGAAGAGCCTCCAGAAGCTTTCTTTATATCACTTAAATCTATCGGCTCACCGGCACCGGCAGTCACTCGTACTCCTTAGGGACGGCGCAGATAACCATGAGGGGGGCGTCAGCGGAGTTTCTGTACTGGTGCTTCTCGTTAGGCTTTATCAGGGCGAAGTCACCCGGGGAGACGGCCTTTGCGTCACCCTTCCCGTCGATTATCTCCCCCCGGCCCTCGATGACATAGTTGATGTGTTCGAAGGGGTGCGTGTGGTAGGGCGTGTGGCCGCCCGGCTCTATGGTGAACACCCGAAATGAGAAGTTCGGGGAGCCATCCGCCAAACCGATAGGGACCTGCTTCAAGACACCCTCTGCCCCCTCCATCTCGGGCCTTATCTTCTCAACGTCCTTCAGGCTAATCACCTTCATCGATTTCCTCCTATTTTTATAATCATCTGTCTTTAAAGTGCACCCAATTGCGGCCGAAAGCCCCTTTACAAACCGTCTTGCTAATAATTCTTTTTAAATGCCTTTCGATATTTAAGGTGAAAACCAGATTTACGAGTCGTAATACTGCATGGTAGCGTTTGGCACCACAGCCACCCTGCTCCCGTCACCGAACGATCCCTTTAAGATTTTCAACGTCTCGTCCCAGCTCTTCGTCCACGTAATCGCCTCCGGATTGGAGAGCCAGTCGCCGAAGTTCCTGTCCATGTATGGGGCCATGATGATGACGTTGAAAGACGGGGGTATCGTACCGGCCGGGTACTGCCTCCCGCCGTAGCTCCTGCCGAAGGAGCGGAGGAGGTAGTGGACGACCTGTCCCTCCGGGGCGTTGGCGATAACCACGATCGTGCCGGTGAAGTTCTCAAGCCCGAGACCTCCGCATAGGATTGCTATCGCCATCTCGTTCGCCTTGGCGAAGGCGTTTACAATGACGAGGTCCTTGTTTCTCGGCCTCGGCTCGGCGGCGTAGACGTCCTTTGCCAGCTCAACGGCCTTTACGTGCTGCTCCAGAAAGTCCCCTGCGAAGAGCGCCGTAGTGGCCCCCCTATCGTTCACGATCACGTCTATCTTGAAATCGAGCCCCGCCATCCTCGCCGCCTCCTCGATGTTGAAGCGAAGGACATTGTTATCGAACTTGCCGAGGCCCGTCGTTTCTGGCGCCTGGGCGTTTACCTCGATGTGGTAGTGGGAGGAGCTGTCATAGTGGGCGACCCCCGGCAGGAGTATCTTCCCCCCGCCGGAGAAGCCTACGTTTGCGTGGGCGGTAACGCAGCCGATCCCGATCTTGATGTCGGCCTCCATGACCTCCCTGTTTATCATCAATCTTGTCCCGCGGGAGGTCTCCCCCACGTACTCGCAGTTCTCGTAAGGGTTGTGGTTGAAGACACGAAACCTCTCCAATATGTCGGTCCCCAGCTTCTTCCTGAACTCGTGGCTCGTGTGGGCGCCGTGGTTCCCCAGGGCGCAGACGAACGTTATTGCGTCCTCCTTGATCCCCCCGGAGACGAGCTCCCGGATAACCATAGGGGCTATCTCGTAGACCCTGGTGGGCCTTGTGATGTCGTCGAATATTATGACGGCGCTCTTCTTGTTCTTGGCGAGCTCCTTCAATCCAGGAGAGCCGATCGGTTTTTTTATCGCCTCCTCCATCTCCGCCGGGGTAAGAGGCCTTCTGCCCGCCCCCCGCATGGGACATATCTCCACGTCCCACTCGTCCGGGAGGTCTATCTCGAGGGTGGTATTGCCGTACCACACAAGCTCCGGCAGTCCTATCTTCATATCAAGCCTCCTCTCATTTTTAATGTCTTAAAAATCTATTTACTTATTATTAATATCGAAGCTTCATGTCTCTTTATTAAACAACATCTTTGCCGGCTCAAAAGCCCGTCGGCCGATCCCCCGATTAAAATGCAAATCGCCTCCCACTACTTTCGACTTTCTCCCCGTGCCACTCAAAGGGAACTCAATATTACATTTTTTCAAGCGACTTATCAACAAAATTGCAGAATCTGTACTGACAAAATGTCGTTTGACCTACCCAAGGTGACAGGCCGGAAGTTTACGGTCAGGTTTTTGAAAAAACTCCCTTACCGATGAAGGTGAATTGTAATATCCAAAACGGCGATTTTTCTGGCTGAAAAACATTTCGATACATTAAGAGAGCGGCGTGAGGCGGGAGATCCCTTTCGACCCGAGTGTTTGCCGCAGGCTGTGGCTTTTTAAGCCGTGTGGGTATATCAATGCTTAACCGAAACAGCCCCCTATGAAACGTCAACCGAAGCGCCTAATCAGCGAGACTCGCTTGTGGACCCGACCCGCTCCCTCCCCTTCAACTCCATAGAGTAGAAAAGGCCGATCCCGATCCAGAGCATATTCTCGAAGAAGAAGTTATGGAAGTTGGAATCGAAGAGGGCGGCACAGAAATACGCCAGGAGGAGTATGTAGATAACACGGGCGTCATCCGTGACCTTCTCTTTAAAAATAACCTTCACGCTCCTGACAACCGGAAAGAGCATCAAGTAGAGATAAGTGATAAGGCCTAAAATCCCCGCCCCGCATAATATCTCCATAAATACGTTGTGGGAATCGAGCTTGCCGATAACCTCTATATTACTTACATCAGAATCCTTTAGATATTTTACCTTTTCCGTCTTATAGTTCCCAATGCCGATCCCCTTCAAGGGATGGTCGAGAAATATCCGAAGGCCGAGCTTGTAAAGGACGATCCTTGCCTCGTCCGATTCCACTTTCGATCTTATGATCCGTTCCTTATATTTATTAGTGATGATGTTATCCCTCTTGCTGAAGAAGTGAACCTGGGCGAAGATCGACGGGACTATTATCAGCGTAACGAGGGAGATCGCCAAAAGCCTCTTGACCAGAGAGGGGGAGGCGCCTCTCCCTCTGTTAATCAATACGGTCGCAACAACGATTACAATTGCGCCGAGGAGAAGCGCGATTATGCTCGATCTCAAAAAGCTTATAAGGTAACCGTAAAGGACTACAGCCCAGGCCAAGAAGAAGATGATCTTCCACCCCGTTCTCTTTTCGTTGAAGAACCTTGACAGAATATTCAGCGCTCCCAGCATAATCGTGAAGCCGAAGTTGAAGTTCATCATGAAGAGCCCGAAGGCGTTCGGCAAGACCGCGGAATTAAAATAAAAGGCGTTTTTTATTGGGTAGAGGTAGGGAACGAGGTAGAAGCGGGAGCTCACATAGACCTGAAGCATCCCGAAGACGGCGTTGACGACGGCCATAATGGAGAGGAGGGTCAGGACCCTCTTTATCTTATCTGTACTTTTTATGTTTGTCGCGATGAGAAAGACGAGCATCCCGGAGCCGATATAGTTTTTGATGAAGTGGACGCCCACTTTATGAGACTGGGCCCCTATAAGGGAGACCGCCAGGAGGACGATGAAGAGGGACATCGGCAGGATAAACCGGTAAGCCAGCTCGCTCTTTACAAGTCCGAAGAGCTCTCTGGCTTTTAGAAGGCGGTAAAACTGGATGAGAAAACCGGCGATGAGAAGGACCATATAGACCGAGACGTAGCCTTTTCTCAAATAGTTGAAGGAGGTCTCGAAAAAGGATATGAGGAGGATGTACGAATAGGGGTCACAGATGAAACTCCCGAGGGCCTTAACGGGGTTTTCCTTCAACCTTTTCGTAACGCCTCTGTCATCAGACGTTTTTTTAGACATTTCACGATCACTATATCAGGATATTTTATTAAAATACTTTACTCTTTTAGTATCTGTCCAATATCACATCGATAAAAATAATTCAAAGAAATTTTACGGTTTTTCCGTTCATTGTACGGCCTAAAAGAAATTTGCGCCTTTTTATAAAAAAAGTGTTGGTATTTTCCAAATTTTTTGATATATTACTAGTTTATGGAATTCTCGGAATTTTCTTTCGGCCTCCGGTCGATCTGGATCACGTGATTCGGGGCGGGGGTGATATCGAACGAAAGGCGAAAGGCGAGAGAATCTGAGCAAGAGAGTCTGATTAAAATTAGTGGAGTTTTGCGTCCCCATCGTCTAGTCTGGCCTAGGATACCGGCCTTTCACGCCGGCGACAGGGGTTCAAATCCCCTTGGGGACGCCAAATGCAATTTTTCGGGACTTTTGTCCTGTAACTTTTTGATAATATAGGGAATTTTTGTGGTTCTAAAAGTTTTGCTCTCATAATAGAGTTTTTCAGGAAATATAAGACTTTGGAACCGTTGCCGTAGGTCAATATCGGCATTTTCCCAAAAACTTCCGAGATTTGACAGAACATATTTGCAGTATTTTAAGCACTCTTCAAAATCAACAAAGTGAATTTTTGAATCGTCTAACTCGACTTGCTTCAGTAACATTTCATCTCTTAATGCATCTGACTTTTCCCTATAAGTTCCCTCGTCAAAAACCCCATCTATCACCAAATCATCGATTCTGTTTTTTCTTTCCTTTAAATCCTTTAGCTCTCTTTCAATACGATTTTCAGTTTTAATCATTTCTGCTTGCTTTGTTTTCCAAACATCCAAAACGATCTCTTCAAATAAATTCATTACTTCTTCGTTAGGTTGAAAACACGTCAGATAATCAAGAAACTTCCTTTCGAAGTCCTCTTTCCTGATATTCAAAGAGCAACCTTTAGTCCGGCAATGATAATAGGGATACTTTACCCCTTTTCTCCCAGTAGACCATCCTGCCGTTAGCTTCTGATCGCATTTTGGACATCGAACGAAATTACGCAACGGAAAGTCAGGATTATTTCTACTTTTTGTTGTTACTGTTGGTTTCTTTCCATGAAGGATGGCGTATGCTTTGAAGAACTGTTCCTGCGAAATAAGTGGTTTATGCAGTCCATTAATGTAGTCTGGAAACCAACTGACTTTAATTAATCCAGCATAAAGAGGATTCCTTAGAATCTTATTTATTAGAGGTTTAGATATATTCTTAAGACCCTCTTTTTTTAGTTTATCTACAATCTCGGTTTGCCTATGAAGACCAGAGGCAAATAGCTCGAAAATCTCAACTATGAATCGACTATCCTCTGAGGGAACTAATAAAGGCTTATTTTCGGCATCTCTTGACATCTTATAGCCAATAGGAGCTTTCCAACACCATCTTCCATGTTGAACTGCTTGTTTCATCCCATTAATTGTTCTCTCAGTTTTGACATCATTTTCATATTGAGCAAATGAACCAATAATATTCCTCATTAGTCGCCCAACAGAATTATCTTCATTGTTCTCTGTAACTGATAGAACCCTAATGTCTAATGAGGTAAAATTTTTTACAAGAAGTGTTTGATCGGTAAGATTACGGGCAAGACGGTCATATTTCCATATAATTAAAAAGGACAGGCTTTTTTTGTTTTCGACCGCATATTTGATTAGTTTTTGTAGCTGTGTTCTTTCAGTGGTTTTTGCGCTCTCACCTCTTTCAATAAAGACCTTATCTACATCATAACCATTATTATAAGCAAACTTCCTACAGTCTTTTTCCTGTGCTTCAAGGCTAAAACCCTGCTCAGCTTGCTCTTTTGTAGACACTCTACAGTAGATTATTGCCTTCATTACATATTCCAAAAATATTTTATATTACTTTTCCATTCGTATCTAAAGATGACTTGAAATCAATTCCCGTATCATTGATTATTACCCATTTCTCTCAATAATGATTTTTCAGAACGAACCGAATTACTGACTAGTACTGACTAATATGTTAATATCACTAACCTCCGGCGGAGGGATTTCTTCTCCGCTATTTATACGTCTGAGTCGTTCCAACTCATGTTGTGTTTTGATTATCATATTGAAGCATGATACTTTATACCGCTGGAACTTCAGTAATTCAGCTGTAAAATCACGTTCCATTTTACATTCAAAAGATTTCTGGCCAAATGAGAATTCAAGAGGATTACTTTTTAAGGTCTTTTGCGTGAGTTCACTCTCAATGATACATATACGACGATAGGTAAGAAGATTAGAGAGAATAATCTCCACTAGTAAAGCCTCATAGGCATTGTTAGGTTTAAAAACATTATAAATATCCTCACATAAATCCTGATTTGACAACTTGTCTGCTTCAATTAGGATTTTACTGAAAAAGCCATATTTTACTGCATTAAGACGGGATATCTGTTTTCCTTCTTCTGTCTTTACACCGCCCAGTAAACCATTTTTCCGATTTGCCATTATCTGTTTTTCCGTTGTCATTTTTTTCCTTTTCATAGCCTAATACGATTATCTCAGCTAATTGATAAAGAGAGTCCCGTATTAGTTCTATTTGTAAGTCTGTTAAATGTGAATTTTTTAGTCTTTTGCGACATTCCGAGACAGAGAGCATAATATAAACCCAAGGCGCTATTTTACTACGCCATTAAGTCCGTCACTCAGGGTCTCTCTGTCGCTTCGGACAATTAACTAATTCACTTGGCTCAGGTTCTTTCTGTCGCCTTTTTTACTTTTTTGTGTAAGGTTCGGGTTGCTCTCGTGATTTCCCCATCATGCATTTTTAGCATGAGATTTCCGTATTTCTCCGATCCAAACACTTTCATCAATTCTCTATTTAAGTTTTCCTTCTCCTCCTCTCCCAGTTCTTCTTCAGTATCTACTTGAAAAATTTGACCATTTTTAAGCTGAATGATTACTTTAGAGTAATTACCACCTTGTAAAATCTGTTGCAATTCAAAGCCTTTAGCTGCCATTTTGTCTAACTCTATAACAAGACGACCGTCCGCTTTAAAGGTCTGGATACCTCTTGCTTCTGACATACGATTAACAATTGGATTGATGCTGATAAAAATATAACTTTTTGACTCCTCTCCCCTAAAAAAGCCTAATTTGAATAAATCCCTGAACTCCAACTCATTATCCATTATGAAAGTTTCTTTGAGATCTGTCAGCAGATAGACATTTAATCCATAAAGAGCCATCATCTCCAAAGCATATCTGAAATGATCAGCTTTATCCTGTAGCATAAATGATTTAATGAAACCAAGAGATTCTAAAGGCGTGCCAAACTTATCTCTAATTTCCTTGCAGATCATCAGCATAAAAACTTCCTTTGTAGAGAAAGTTCGCCAACCAGCCTTTTTTTTTCTTGAAGAAGATATAATGCCTTTAGAATCCCAGTCATTTAGCTGGCGATAAGAAATACCAGCGCATTTTTGCACATCACTTGCCTTTAAAACCTCATCTCCGTTAGTTTCTTTTACTTTATCTTTTGACATGTTTCAATTTTACCCCAATTTTGTGCCAATTATAGCATATCTAAATTATACCGTCAAGTATAATTTACCTAATCTGCGGAAAATGTATTTTAAGACAATTCCAAAAATAATTTCTGAAAATACTGTTACAAATTGAACTATACTTCAATTTTGTTTTATTTTTTCTATTATCGTTGGGATTCGTAAAAAGACTTTCTTGAACAACACATGATAATGAATATAACGCAGACCCTCTATTTTCATCTCTAATACCAAATCGCTCTATTTTTTACCTCCCCTATTATCAAAGCACAAGGCTATTTATTAATTGCCGACTTGGGCATTAAAAAATCAACTTTAAAAAATACCTTTGCTAAAAATCTTTACTTTTTATCCTATAAAAGCTAATATTACTAAGCAAAGTAGCATTACCTCTTTTGATTCGGTTAGTCAGAAATACTACTGGCAGTTTTTCTGATGACAGACCCGAAAACCAGTCGAAGTAAGAAATAAATATATAATCTTCTTTAAAAGACTAAATCCATTTAATCTAATTGACCAAAACGAGTAATAATTCTGAAGGTTCAACTCAATGAACAACTTCCAGCAAAAGGCAAACTTCATCTGGCAGGTCGCTGATGATATTCTTCGGGGTTCGTTCAAGCAGCACGAATACGGCGATGTTATACTTCCCTTCGTTGTGCTTAGACGGCTGGATTGTGTCCTGGAAGAGCGTAAAGATTCCGTCATTCATACGTACAATGAGTTCAAGGACAAGCTTCCCGACCTCAAGCAGGTCTTGCTCAAGGCTGCAGGTGGGCTTAACTTCTACAATACTTCCGTGTTTGATCTCTACAGGCTTGCACAAGATGCGGGAAACATCGAGCTGAACTTTAACAACTACATCAACGGATACAGCGACAACGTCGGGGAGATAATCGAGAATTTTAAAATAGACAAAACCGTCCAGAAACTTGCCAAAAACAATCTGCTGTTCATGCTGGTCGATAAGTTCACCGAAATCGATCTCCATCCCAAGGTCGTGAACAACCACGAGATGGGGTATATCTTCGAGGAGTTGCTCCGTCGGTTTTCAGAAATGTCGAACGAGACCGCAGGGGAGCATTATACCCCTCGTGAGGTGATCCGTTTAATGGTCAATGTGCTGTTCGCCGAACATGGCGATGAGCTGAAGGGAAAGGGGATTATCAGGACGGTCTTTGATCCTGCATGCGGGACGGGCGGTATGCTGACCTTTTCGAAGGAATACATCCAGAAGAACATCAACCCCGATGTCGAAATCGTTATGTTCGGTCAGGAGCTGAACGACCAGACCTTCGCCATCGCAAAATCTGATGTACTCATAATGGGGGAGGAAGCAGATAATATCCGACTCGGTACGAGTTTCTCCGATGACAACTTCAAAGGAAGGCGATTCAATTATATGCTCACCAATCCCCCCTTTGGGGTGAGCTGGAAGAAGGAACGGGAGTTCATCACCAATGAATCAAGCAACCCAAACGGGCGATTTCATGCCGGACTGCCGAGGATAAGCGACGGGCAAATGCTCTTTCTCCAGCACATGATCTCGAAGATGGAGCCGAAGGGAAGCCGAATCGCCATCATATTCAACGGCTCCCCCCTCTTCACGGGCGATGCAGGTTCTGGGGAGAGCAATATCAGGAAGTGGATTATCGAAAATGACTGGCTCGAAGCCATCATCGCCATGCCCACCGAGCTTTTCTACAACACGGGAATCGCCACCTATGTCTGGATTGTCACAAACAAAAAACCTGCGAGACGAAAGGGCAAGGTTCAGCTTGTCAACGCAGTCGATTTTTATCAGAAGATGAAGAAGAGTCTGGGGAACAAAAGAAACTACATTCATGATGACCAGATAGTTGAGATAACCGAAATCTACACCGCCTTTCAGGAGGGAGAACAGTGCAAGATATTTGATAACAGTGATTTTGGATATACAAAGGTAACTGTAGAGCGTCCTCTGCTTGAAAAGGGTAAGGTTGTCAAGGATGCCAGAGGTAATCCCAAACCAGATACGTCCTTGAGGGATTACGAGAAGGTGCCGTTGAAGGAGAGTATAGACGAATATTTTAGGCGGGAGGTGAAACCCCATGTCCCCGATGCGTGGATGGACAGAAGCAGGGACGTTATTGGGTACGAGATAAGCTTTACGAAGTATTTCTACAAATATCAGCCGCTTCGCTCACTGGATGAAATCAAGGCGGACATCCTGGCTCTGGAGGCGGAAACGGAAGGGTTGCTGAAGGAGATACTGGAGCCATGAAGCGTTATCCGGCGTATAAGGATAGTGGTATCGAGTGGTTGGGGGAGATACCAGAACATTGGGAAAAGAAACGACTAAAATATCTTTGCCAATTCAAAAATGGATTCGCATTTAACTCGGATTCATACGTAGATGAAGGAATTGCAATTATAAGGATTGGGGATATAAAAAGGGATATAGACTTATCCCAAACAAAAAAGGTGCCCAAGAGCTTTTTCAAGAGCCATTCCGAATTCAAAATTGAGTATGGTGATATACTACTTGCTTTAACAGGTGCGACAATCGGTAAGACTGCAGTATTTAATTTGACTGAAGATGCATTATTAAATCAGCGTGTTGCTATTGTTCGTCCCCAAGAAGTGACAACTAAAGCTTTCTTAAAGTATGTTATTGATTCCCACTTTTTTAAGAGGCATATAGACTATGAATGTGGAGGTGGAGCACAAGATAATATAGGTAAACCAGAAGTTTGCGACTATCCTTTGACACTCCCCTCTTTACCAGAACAAACCTCCATCGCCGATTTTCTCGACCGAAAAACCCTGCAGATAGACAACCTGATCGATAAGAAGCGGAGGCTAATAGAGCTTCTGAAGGAATACCGCACCGCCGTCATCACCCATGCGGTCACAAAAGGCCTCAATCCCAGCGCCAAGATGAAGGATTCCGGCATCGAGTGGATTGGCGAGATACCGGAGGGTTGGGGAGTGAAGCGAATGCGATTTGCTGTACAATTAAATCCAAGTAAACAAGAAATTGCCCATTTTCCAAAAGATACTGAAGTGTCATTTTTGCCAATGGAAATGATTGGTGAAGAAGGAGAGCTTTATTTAGAAGATTTTCGACTATTAGATGAAGTATGGGAAGGCTATACTTATTTCGGCGATGGTGATGTATTAATTGCAAAAATAACTCCTTGTTTTGAAAATGGTAAGGGTGCTCTGGCAAGAGAACTTAAAAATGGTATCGGTTTTGGCACAACTGAGCTACATGTTCTTAGAACTTCTGAATATGTTGATTCTAAGTTTATATTTTACCTCACCAGACAAGATTCTTTTCGTAAAATAGGTGAAGCATTCATGACAGGTGCTGCAGGTCAAAAACGTATACCAGAAAACTTTATAAAGAATTTGTTAATTATGCTGCCAAATCAAAATGAACAAAATGAGATTTCAAGATATTTGGATAATAAAACAAAAGAAATTTACAATCTCATCGAGCAACATCAAAAATCAATAGAAATGCTCAATGAATATAAAACATCCATTATCTCAGATGTTGTCACGGGCAAATTTGATGTGAGGCAGTGATATGGGAACAGTATTTCAAGCAAAATGTGAATGCGGCTTTGAAAGCGAAGAAATCTTTGCAGGCGGCGGGATGTTGAATTTTACAGAGTACTGTGGCGCTCCGGCAATATGCCTTAAATGCAGGAAGCTGTTCGTCAAGAACTACCTAAAGGATAACCCAAAGTGCTCATACTGCAAAAGGCCGGTAATATTCTATGACGACCCTTCTGTTCATGCTCCCATTGATTCATCAGAAGAAGACAATGTTATATTTGACTGGCGTCTTGAGGATGACAATTTCTTTGAATTACCTGACACTATGTACCTCTGCCCGAAGTGCGGAAAGATGACTATGGAATTTATTTCTATCGGCTGTTGGGATTAATAAGGAATACTGATGACACCGCAATCATATCTTGAGAAGGACTTTGAAGAGCATATCGAAGAACACCTCCTCTCCACCGGATACCTCAAACGGCTGTCCGAAGAATACGACAGATCGTTGTGTCTCATTACCGATGAGGTGCTGGACTTCGTTAAATCCACCCAGCCAAAGGAATACGAGAAGCTCGAAAGGCAGTACGGGGCGGACACTCCCGCAAAACTCTGCAGGCGTCTTTCTGACGAAATCACGAGCAGGGGAACGCTTGCAGTATTGCGTAAGGGTTTCAAGGACAGGGGAGCGAGCTTCCGCATGGCATACTTCAAGCCGTCGAGCGGGATGAATCCGGAGCATCGGAGGCTCTATGAACAGAACAGGTTCTCAATCGTCAGACAGCTTGCCTATAGCAAGAGAAACGAGAAGACGATTGATGTCGTTATATTCCTCAACGGCATCCCCATCATCACGGCGGAACTGAAGAACTCGCTCACCGCCCAATTCGTTGAAAACGCCATTAAACAGTACAAGACAGACCGTGATCCGAAGGAACCCTTGCTCCAGTTTAAGCGGTGCCTGGTACACTTTGCCGTTGGCAACGAAAAGGTCTTCATGACCACACGGTTGCAGGGAGACGGCACAAGGTTTCTGCCCTTCAACAAGGGAACTGAAAATCCGGTCAATCCCAACGGCCACAAGACGGCCTACCTGTGGGAAGACATACTCCAGCCGGATACGCTGCTTGAGCTATTGAAGAGCTACCTCCACATTCAGAAGATAACCGAGAAGAAGTTTGATAAGCAAAAGGGATTATTTGAGAAGGAATACGAAACCCTTATCTTTCCGAGATATCACCAGTTGGATGCCGTCAGGACGCTTCTGACTGCCGTCCGACAGCAGGGTGTTGGCCATAACTATCTGATTCAGCACTCGGCGGGGTCGGGTAAATCAAACTCTATTGCATGGCTCGCCCACAAGCTTGCTAGTTTCTATAGGAAAGAAACGGACAAGGAAAGGATGTTCGATTCAATCATCGTTGTTACCGACCGGAAGATTCTCGACAGGCAGCTCCAGAACACCATCAAGCAGTTTGAGCAAACGACAGGGGTAGTCAATCCGATAGACATAAACTCCGCTCAGTTGAGGGACGCCCTTGGATTAGGCAAGGACATCATCATCACCACGCTCCAGAAATTTCCAGTCATTTCAGAAAGTACGGATAAACTAGCTGGTCATAAGTTCGCCGTGATCCTCGACGAGGCTCATTCGAGCCAGTCGGGAGAGTCGGCGAAGCACCTGAAGAAGACTCTTTCCGTTAACCTCGAACAGGCGGAAGAAGAGGACAGGGATGACTTTGACCCTGAAGACGAGATTAATAATATTATCGAAGAAATTCGAGCAAGGGGTAAACAGCCACATATTTCTTTCTTTGCCTTTACCGCAACCCCAAAGAATAAAACGCTTGAGCTTTTCGGGCAAAAACTCGAAGACGGCAGTTTCGTGGCAACCCATATCTATTCCATGAGGCAGGCGATTGAAGAGGTATTTATACTCAATATTCTTGAGAACTACACGACATATAAAAGGTATTTCAAGCTGGTGAAGACGGTGGAAACCGACAAAGAGTATGAGACAAAGAAGGCAAAACGTCTTTTAGTCTCCTATGTAGACTTGCAACCTCATACTTTTGAGACCAAGACTCGGATAATGTTGGATCACTTCCTTGAAAAAACCGAAAGAGCCATTCAGGGTCGCGGAAGGGCTATGGTGGTGACTCGGTCAAGGCTCCATGCGGTAAAATACTTCTTGATGTTCAAGAAAGTAATGGAGGAAATGAACCTTCCCTACAAACCGCTGGTAGCCTTTTCTGGAACCGTTAAAGACCCCGACTCACCGGAAGAATACACCGAGACGAGCCTTAACAGGCTTCCACCGAGGGTGGCAATTCAGGATGCTTATAAGACACCCGAATACCGAATACTGATTGTCGCCGAGAAGTTCCAGACCGGATTTGATGAGCCTTTACTCCACACCATGTATGTAGACAAGAAGTTGAGTGGGCTTCAGGCGGTGCAGACGTTGAGCAGGCTCAACCGGACGTTGAGGGGTAAGTCTGAGACCTTCATCCTTGACTTCGTGAACGAGGCGGAAGAGATTCGGGATGCGTTCCAACCCTATTACCAGACGACTTTCCTTGAGGAAGAAATCGATCCCAATAAGCTCCACAACCTTGAAGATGAGTTGGAGCAATTCGGGATATTCACCAAAGAACATATTGAGGAATTTGCCAAGATATTCTTCAATCCAAAGGAGCCACCCGAAAGGATGCAACCGATTCTTGATAGGGTGGTGGAAGTATGGAGAGAGCGAACTGAAGAAGAGCGGGAGGACTTCCGGTCAATCCTGCAGAGGTTTGTCCGCCTGTATGGATTTATCTCACAAATTATCATCTTCCAGAACATCGAATGGGAGAAATTATACGTATTCGGGAAAAACCTCAACAGGAAACTGCCGAAGAGAAAGCCGATTTACCCAGACGAGATTCGGGATGCGGTTGATTTAGACTCCTTTAGAATACAGAAGACATTCAATGGAAGTCCGAAACCTGAAGAAAAGGATGGAGTAGTAACATGGAGTAACGGAAAGGTAAAGCATGAGAAAGGTGAAAAAGACCTCCTATCTTTAATAATTAAAACTCTCAACGAAACCTATGGAGTCGATCTAACCGATGAGGATAAAGTTGACCTAGAACGCATTCAAGAGAAACTCAATGGAGATGAGGGGCTTCAAGCGGTTTTGAGCGGAAACAATACCAAAGAGAACAAGAAATACAAGTTTGACAAGGTGTTCGATGATTTGCTTCTAGAATTTGTGAACACCAAGATTGACCTCTATAAGAAGATGAACGACCCGAAGGTCAATGCGATGTTGAAGAGGAAACTTTTTGAGGGGATGATAGGGGAAGCTGCAAGAGAATAAGAAGAGGAAATAAATGCCAAAAACGAAAATCGAAATTGAAAAGATATTCATTAGAGACGCCTTCAGTAAGTGGTTTAAGACTCCAAACTATCAGCGACCCTATATATGGGGTGAAGACCAGATAGTCGAGTTACTAGATGATATTGCATTTGCGGCAAAAAGTGACAACTTTTTTACTGTGGTATATTGCAGTATATTGCAGTATATCAAATATCTCTCCATTCAGCAATTCGTCCCTAAATTTCCCATTGAAAGATTCGATGTATCCATTCTCTTACGTTTAACCCCTGAGACAGTTCCATCTCTGCTTCTCTCAGTTTGCTGATGATCTGTTCTACGGCAAGTCGTTTTCTTGATATTGCCTTGTCCCTCCTTTCTGAGCCTATTTTACCTCAAATTCTAACTCTAAAATTGACTCGTTTTGGGGGGCAAGGTCATGGTAAATAAGGTGGGAAGTATACTAAGAAGAGTAAATTGATAACATCTCTCAGGGAGGCAAACTGTTAATACAACCCGTAACTAATACGACTATACAATTTTGGGAAATCGTAACTTTTTCAATTTAATGATTCGGAAGTCTGACTATTCAGGTTTTCTCCCGATCTTCACGTATATGTCTACCTTTTTACCCTCTCTTAAAATATTGACCACCACTCCCTCGCCAACTTTTGTATTAGCAACCAATGTTTTGAAATCATCACTGCTTTCAATCTTTTTATTATTGAATTTATAAATAATATCACCTCTCTGAAGGTTTACATTATCTGCAGGACTCCCAGGAAATATCCCTGTGATTTCAAACCTAATTGAACCAGATTTAGTAAAAGGACCAAAAGGATCAGAATAAATCACTTTACAATCCACTCCAAGAAAACCTTTTTTACTTTTAGATGAACCAAGATACCATTTTCTATTCGCCATTTTTAAGGAAACAACTTTTTCTTTTCCATGTCTTATTATTGTTATATAAACTCTTTCTCCAATTTTTGAGTTCGATGCAAGTCTTACAAGATCTGAAGGCTCGTTTACTTCTATGTCATTGTATTTAATTATCACATCACATTCTATTAAATCTACATTATCCGCAGGACTCCCAGGTTCAATTCCGCTTATTAACACACCTCTTGGATTCTCCATTTTTAACGACATTGCTATTTCTGTATTTATCTTTTGAACAACAACTCCTATATAACCTTCATCATCTAAATCCTTTTTTACTTTTTCTAGGTCATTATAAACAAAAGTGACAGAATGCCCGTCATGCCATATTGAGAATCTATAGTTACCAGTTTTTTCAACCTTTTTTATTGCTTGTTTAAGATCAGCTGTGTTTCTTATTTTGCTATCATTTAACTTTTGTATAATAAAACCTTTCTTTAATCCTAATCTTGAACCAATACTTCCACTCTTTACATGAGTTATGATAACACCATTAGTATCTGGAAGCCCCAGATATTTTGCTATACTGTCTGTTACATTCTCCACTGTGAAACCAAGTTTAGTAATGAGTTCAGCTTTTGTATCAGGTTTAGGTTTCGGCTTTGGATCGTGGATATCAACTTTAAAATGGACCGACAATCCTGATGTTATCTTCTCAATATGTTGATGAACGGTCACAACTGCAACAGCCGAATTGCCATGAATTGAAATGATCTTGATATAAGCTATAGCTTCATCACCCTTTGTCACCCATCCCAGGTCGCCTTCTTTAATTTTCTTATTGGAGCCGATGTTTATCTTAATCGTCGTTCCCACGCTTCCAGACCCGGCCTCAACCGAGGTGATTATTCCGCTGACGGTCTTCGTCTTGGAGGCAACGTACACTGGGGATAGAACCAAGATAGAAATAATGCCAAGAAGGGCAAATATCCTCATCGATTTCATATATATCTCCTGTTCTTGTAATTCAAAAAGGGTTGCAATTATTTCAGCGGATTTTTTATGTAGCCCCATTTATCACCGATTTTCACCTGAGCCAGTCCTTCGCTGAAATGCCCGTAACCATCAAACTGCAAATTGATAATATACTTTCCGGTCTTGTCGATGTAGACTCTTTTTTCACCGATTCTCACTATAGCTAGCCCCTCTCTGAAAGACCCGGATCTATCAAACTGCGGGGTGATGACAATTTTTCCGGTCTTATCTATATAGCCCCACTTGCCGCCGATTTTCACACAAGCCAGGCCCTCGCTGTAACAATCTGCATCATCAAACTGCAGGTTGATGACTATCTTCCCGCTCTTGTCTATGAAGCCCCGCTTCCCTTCGACAACGACCATCGCCAGCCCCTCGCTGAAAAAACGAACAGAATTAAACTGAGGGCTGATTACATATTTCCCGGTCTTGTCGATAAAGCCTGACTTTAGACCTCTTATTTTCATATTAGCCATGCCCTCTTTGAAATCATAGATTTGGTCAAACTGTGGGTTGATGATTGTCTTCCCGGTCTTGTCTATGAAGCCGTACTTGCCGCCGATTTCCACACGAGCCAGTCCCTCGCTGAAAGGGTTGGCACGATCAAACTGAGGTTTGATGACGTATTTCCCGGTCTTATCTATATAGCCCCACTTGCCGCCGATTTTCACCAAAGCCAGCCCCTCACTGAAAACATCGGCATAATCAAATTGCGGGTTGACGATATACTTTCCTGTCTTATCTATATAGCCCCACTTACCACCGATTTTCACACTAGCCAGGCCCTCGCTGAAATCCCAGACACCATCAAACTGCGGGTTGATTACTATCTTCCCGGTCTTATCGATGTAGCCATACTTATCACCGATTTTCACCTGAGCCAGGCCCTCGTTGAAACTCCCAGCATCATCAAACTGCGGGGTGATGACAAATTCCGGTTGTACGGGATATTTCTTCACCGGTTTTCGCTCCGGCCTCGGCTCCGGCTTTGTCTCGGACACTTCCACCTTGAAGCTTACCAACAACCCAGTTGTTACTTTCTCAACGTTCTCGTGGGTCGTTACAAGAGCAACGGCCTTATGGCTTTCGAGAGATACGATCTCAATATACGCAATCGCGTCGCCGTCTTTTGTGACCCAGCCCAGCTGCTTCTCTTTGAGCTTATCACTGTACCCAAGGTCTATCTTTATAACCGTTCCCTTGCTACCATCCCCGCTTATTACAGAAATAATTGTCCCGCTCTTTGTCTCCGTCTTTGCCATCAAAAATGTGGAAAGCGATATCAAGAAAGCAAAAACCAGCAAAGAGACCAGTACATATGAATATTTTTTTCCTTTCATGGAAAGCACCTCCAATTTTTTGGTATGAAATTGTCTCTTAGGAAAAACTCCTACTTCCTTGCCTTCACCGCCTTTAGTATCAAAACCAACAATATCACCACCAGCAACACAAAGGCGATAGCAATCAACGTGTATAAGATAGCCTGCCATTCAGATTCCGCCACATTTTTCTTCTGATAATCGAGAAGTATCCCGGTATTGGGTGGGGGGTTGGTGGAGGCCAAAAATTCTCTTGTTCCACTGATCTTCTCGCCACCGTAACGAAGGCCCACATCGATGGTGTGAAAAAGGACAACCCGATCGGGGCGCTCGGGAAAGGGGGATGTAAAAGATAGGCGGTACTGGGCGTGTATCTGGTCGGAGATAAGCTCATATATCTCCTTTAGGTCTTCCGGCTTCGGGGCAAAGAAAAATCTCCCGCCCGTCTCCTCGGCAATATATTTTAGCACATCGGCGTTTATCTCGTTTCCCAGACCCACGGTAATGACAACTGCCCTGCCCACACCCGCCGCACTGACCGAATCTTCCTTGGTGGAGGTGCTGTTGGCCTTATCGTTTCTCCCATCGGTCAGGATAATCACGATTCGCCTTCCATCGGGTGCATCCTTTAATACATCGGCCGAATCGATGATTGCCTGATACAATGCGGTATCTCCCTTGTATTTGAGGCCACGGATTGTATTGACCAATGCAGTTTTATCATCCGTGAGGGGCATATCTTGATAAACATCCTGATCAAATGTGACGATGGCGGCTTTGTCCCCCACCTCAAGTAGATTTACGAAGGCCTCTGCGGCGTTCTTTGCCTTTTCCAGTGGTTTGCCCGCCATACTCCCGGAGATATCGATAGCCAGAACCACCGAAAGTGGGTCAGTCACAGGATCGGCCTCGATTATCTTGAGGTCTCCTACGGGTTTCTCCTCTTCGGTAACCGTGAGGTCTTTTATATCAATGAGGTTAATCGGCCTGTCATCGGGATCGGTAATCGAGAGGTAAGCAGTGATGGTGGGATAGTCTTTGAGGTTGAGCTGGGATAAGGTCACAACGCCAATATTTGATGAAGGTGATTTCGAAGATGGATTAGAAGTTTTTTCGGCCGAAAGGCACGGTAAGATCGAGAGAACAAAAAAAATTGTTAAAGTTCCAAACAAGGGGAAAATGGCTTTGCGATTATATTTCTCTTTCATATTTTATTCTCCTATTATTGAGATTATCTATCAGTACTCGATAACTGAATTAGAAAAATTCAATTAAACTTTGGAATAGGTATAAACAATAAGAAAAACTCTTTGCAATGAAACATTTTTATGGGCATTTTGTATTCCATTAACGTTATTACCAATTGCATTTCCAATCTCCGGAACCTGAATTTGAATAGATTAATATATTTACGTAACCACTTGAATCCCATGCCGAGAATGATGTATACTTTTTCAAAGAATATTTCGTTTCCTTGCCGCCGGAATGTATAAATCTAATCCAAAAATCTTCTGATTTGTTTTCACAAGTAAATCTAATTGGGGATTGTTTGTTCTCTTTCCGCGACACAGGTACCCTAAATTTGCATGAATCTCCGGGGCCTGACAGATACCCCAATGCAGATGATTCCGTTGAATGGCATTCTCCCTTGATTAGTTCTCCAGTTTGGTCTATATACCACCATTTCCCCCCTGATTCCACTTTCGCCCTACCACCCTCGAAATCACTTGCTTTATCAAATCGTGGGATTACGATATATTTCCATGTTTTGTCAATATAGCCATATTTATCATTGATCTTTACTCGTGCAATGCCATTGATGAAATCACCAATAAAATCAAACCTAGGTTCAGCTATATATTTTCCTGTTTTATCAATATAGCCATACTTATCATTAATCTTGACTTTTGCAATACCGTCGATGAAATCACCAATAAAATCAAACTTAGTTTCAGCTATACATTTTCCTGTTTTATCAATATAGCCATATTTATTATTAATCTTGACTCTTGCAATACCGTCGATGAAATCACCAATAAAATCAAACTTAGGTTCAGCTACATATTTTCCCGTTTTATCAATGTAGCCATATTTATCACCGATCATTACTTCGGCTAATCCTTCGCTGAAATTTTCAGCTTTATCAAAACGAGGATCTGCGATGAAATATCCCCTTCTATCTATATAGCCATACTTATCTCCCATCTTCACCACTGCAATACCATCGATGAAATCACCAGCTTCATCAAATCGAGGCTCAATAATTATATGGAAGAATCCTTCACCTACCATCACCTTTTTATCATCGGCATAACCCCATTTATCTTTAATCATCACTCTGTAAAGGCCTGATTTTAATTCATCGTAATCATCTACACTCTTCATACTTGAACATGTATGCACCAAGGGAAATAAGGCTATTGATATACCAATAACAATGAGAATTGACAGCGCTGCAATAACAAGTTTTCTATTACGTGGGAAGGCATGCTTTTGGGTTTTTAGCTTTAGTTTCAATTCTTGTACTTTATCCTTCCTCTTCTTCTTAATTAGGTCCGGGGCTGTAGGAGCTTTGCTTTTATCAGCTTTTCTTGGTTTTGGTTCGGAGGTTTTGGTCTCTTTTTCAGATTCTTTCTTTATTACAGTAATAAATTCATCTGCTGTCTCGATTCTCTTTTCCCGATCCTTTTCCATCACCCTTTCGAGCAGCCCTAGAGCCCAGCCTGGAATATCGGGACGCAGACTCTCTATTGGCTCCGCTTCTTCACTCAGTATCTTGGCGATGGCGGACACTCCTGTATCTGAGCGAAATGGAGATTTCCCAGTCAGCATCTCATAAAGCACAACTCCCAACGAATAGATATCCGTCCTCCCATCGAGCTTCTTCCCCTTGATTTGTTCTAAACTCATATATTCCGGTGTGCCGATAGATGTCCCGGTAGTTGTCTGACCCTTTTCACCCAATGCTTTGGATATCCCAAAATCTGTAATCACCGCCTTTCCTGACCTGTCTATGATGATATTGGCAGGCTTGATATCTCTATGAAGGATTCCCTTGGAATGGGCATAGGCCAGCCCTTCGGCCACCTGCGAGGCGATGGAGAAGGCCTCATCAATAGACAACAGCCCCCTGTCATTGATGATCTCCACGAGGTCATCTCCATCAACATAATCCATCGAGATGAAATAGGTATCCCTGACAGGGCCGGTATCGTTTACCAAGACAATATTTTCGTGTCTCAGTTTTGCGACGGTCTTCGCCTCGTTCTCAAAGCGGGAAAGAAATTTCTTGTTGCGAGCGAGCTCCGGATGAAGTATTTTCAGAGCAACGGTTATATCAAGCCTTTTGTCATGAGCTTTGTAGATCGTTCCCATCCCACCTTCAGCTATCTTCTCGAGCACCTCGTATCGTTTTTCAATGATCGTCCCAACAAAAGGATCTTCGTCTCCTTTTAACCTCGCCCCGCATTTCTTACAGAATTCAGCATCTTTTGGATTTTTGTAATCACAATTACCGCAAATAGGCATGATCTTTTACTCCGACAATTAAAAAAATGGATACTCGTTCACAATTTACTTAATTCAAATTTGGACTATCGGAATTGGTATTTTTATATTCTCTATGTTCCCCCCACATCGTCCTAATTCTAAGGGATATCTCCCAATGGCTTTGATGTCGATTGCCCCGCACGAGGCATTACATTTTTTTCGATTCCCCTATAATCCTTTACGATTTGCCATATAATAAAAACAAGCAAGATTGAGAGAAGCACCAAAATCCCTTTCAAAAGATTTCTGAAGTTTTTATTGCTCAATGGTTGAATGCGTGGGAGCTCTTTTAAATCACTGAATAATTTTGGGTTTCTCTTTAATTGGCCGAATTCCGCCATGACTACCGTGATATTGTCGTGCCCACCACGATGATTTGCCAGCTTTATGAGTCTGTCACTTGCTATCTTTATGCTTTTCGATTTGTGGATAATCGACAATATCTCGGTATCCGACACGAGATCCCAAAGGCCATCGGAACAGAGTAGCAAAATGTCTCCATCCAAGAGATTGATTTTTCTCGGCGGATCAACTTTCAGAGATTCGCCCGATCCCAATGACTTTAAGATTACGTTTTTATGAGGGAAATCCTTCGCCTCTTCAGGAGTGAGTTTTCCATCCCGCACAAGGCTCGCCACGTAGGAGTGATCCTCGGTAACCTGAACAATTTCGTCGTTTCTGATATGATAAGCGCGGCTGTCCCCAACGTGACCAATCAATGCCTTATTGTCTATTATGAACGCCCCGGTAAAGGTAGTGCCAGGGGCTTTGTGTGTATCCCCTCCAGAAAGATCTCTAACTCTTTTATCCGCAGCTTTTATTATCGATACAATCGCCTTATCTTCTTTACCGATAAATTTGTCGAGCTTGCTGACGCTCTTCGGTTTGAAAATTTCATCAACGAATCTCACCACGGAACTGCTGGCCCTATCTCCGCCAACGTGTCCGCCCATGCCATCGGCAACAATGAGGACGGAGCGTATGTTCAGGGGATTTTTACCGGCTTGTCTTAAGGCCAGGAAGCTGTCTTCATTGTTTTCTCTGACTTTGCCGGTATCGGTTCTCCATGAAAAGGTTATAGGTAGGGTATGAGTATTTTTCATTTATTCTGTCTCGTATTTTGAGGTTATTGAATTTTGATAGCATAAAGCCAACCATCTACCGATGTGTGTTTTAATCCCTCAACACAAATGAAATATAGAATACTATTTTCCACACATAATCCATAAACTTCCTTAATATTTTCTTCTGTATACCTCCATAATATTTTTCCCGAGTAAGCGTCCAAAGCATACACATAACCATCATTATCTCCAATATATACCCTGCCTTTCGACAACACTGGAGCTGAAAATCTTGTAGAACCTTCTAACTTCGCTTCCCAATTGACCCTTCCGGAATCAAGATTTATTGATATTAAACTGCTCTCGATGTTATAGAACACATTACTCCCATTAATAACAGAATGTGCTCTAAAAAAATCCCCAAAACCAAAATTAGAAGGATATCGTTGCTGTTTTACAATCTCTCCAGAATCTTTATCCAGACAAAAAAGTCCTTCAACACAGGGAATGATAAGTGTATTTTTGTAATTCACTACTTCTTCTGTTCTCGGTTTTACCTTCTTTTTCCATATTAAACTTCCTGTTTTTGAATTCAGACAATATACTTGTTCTTGATCCCAGCCATATACTTTACTATCAAAAATAATCGGGGCATTATAGATACTTTCATAAGTCTTATATCTCCAAAGCAAACTGCCGCTTCTGGCATCTCTTGCTATAATACCCTGATGAATTACGCTATAAAATAACATATTATCAATAAAAACGGGGGGGCCATCGTAGACTTGTTCGGTTTGCTTCGCCCAAAAAAGATACCCTGTGTCAATATTGAAAGCGCATATTGAAAACGAGTTACATACATAAAGTGTATTACTATAAACCATTGGTGAGTTTATAGGAAAAATGCTACTTTCAAACACATCCTTGTCAAATTTCCAACATTGTTTTCCCGTCATTGAGTTAAGGGCATACAATTCAGAGGATCCAAAATAGATAGTCCCATTAGAAAAAAGAGGCTTTACAGTTTCTGGTACATTAGCAATATTAAACCTGCCAAATCGCCACAGAAAAGTCGGTTCTTTAATTTTTGAAACAGTTTTCTTTTCCGGTATAATCTCCTCCTTTACATCCACTTTAAAGCTGATTCTCAGCCCCGAAGTGACCTTTGCCACATGCTCATGGGTCGTGACAATGGCTATTGCAGAATTATTTTCGACAGACAATATCTTGATATAAGCTATATTTTCATCACCCTTTGAAACCCAACCTAAATCGCCTTTTTTCAGGTTATTGTTGGAACCGAGGTTAATCGTTATCGTCGTTCCCACGCTCCCGTTTCCACCCTCCACGGCCGTGATCGTTCCGCTTATGGTCTTTGTCTTGGAAGCTACATACACTGGAGATAGAATCAAGAAGGTTATAATAGTAAAAAGTATATATGCTTTTATTGGTTTCATCTTTTTCCCCTATTTGCTTATTCATAACTTCCTGGATCTTCTAAATGCCAATGATAGTTTCTACAACAATTACTATCACCATGCTCACAACCTATTCGTAAGTAGTCCTTGGCTGTTCCGTGCCACGTTCCCTCGTAGTTTTTATATGTTACGGCTAAAACCCAATAGTAATATTCATTGTTCGGATTAATTTCCAAAGCTCTCTTAAAGTCAGATATTGCTTGAGTATACTTTTTCATTCTACTGTATGAATAAGCTCTATTTTTGTATGCTTCTTCATAATTTGGGTTTATTTTTATTGCCTCTGTAAAAGATCGAACAGCTTCCTCATAGTGTTCCTTTTTATGTTGTTCTCTCCCTTTTTTAAACCACTCTTCAGATTTTTCCTTGTCACTTTTCGGCTTTGTCTCAGTTACTTCCACCTTAAACCCCACCGACAGGCCAGACGTCACCTTCACCACGTGCTGGTGGGTTGTGACAATGGCTATTGCAGAATTACTGTGCACCGATATTATCTTGATATACGCAATTACCTCACTGCCTTTGCTCACCCAGCCCAGGTCGCCTTCTTTTATATTTTTGCTGGAACCAATATTTATCTTTATAGTCGTTCCCACGCTCCCATTCCCTGCCTCAACCGAAGTTATCGCTCCGCTTATGGTCTTTGTCTTTGAAGCAACGTACATTGGAGATAGAACCAAGATAGAAATAATGCCAAGAAGGACAAATATCTTAATCGATTTCATATATTTCTCCTGTTCTTGTAATTCAAAAAATCTGAAATTATTTCAACGGATTTTTTATATAGCCGTACTTGCCGCCGATTTTAACAGGAGCCAGGCCCTCTCTGAAATTACCGGCATTTTCAAACTGCGGGGTGATGATATACTTCCCGGTCTTGTCGATGTAACCCCACTTACTACCGATTTTCACTAAAGCCAGGCCCTCTCTAAAACCTAAAGCATCATCAAACTTTGGGTTGACGATAATCTTCCCGGTCTTGTCGATATAGCCGTACTTGCCACCGATTTCTACCCGAGCCAAGCCCTCGCTGAAATTACCAACCCCTTCAAACTGCGGGGTTATCACAATTTTTCCGGTCTTGTCTATGTAACCTCTCTTGCTGCCGTTAAACACCGTAGCCAGACCCTCGCTGAAAACCCCGACATAAAGAGACTGCGTGGTAAAAACATATTTCCCGGTCTTGTCTATGCAACCGCCCTTGTCGCCGATACGAACAAAAGCCAGACCCTCGCTGAAAGGCCGGGTAAAATTAAACTGCGGTTTGATAATATATCTCCCGGTCCTGTCTATGTAGCCCTCCTTATCGCCGATCCATGCAGTAGCCAGGCCTTCGTTGAAAGGATAGGCTCCATCAAACTGGGGTTTGATTACTAGTTTCCCTGTCTTGTCGATGTAGCCCTTCTTCCCTCCGATTTCTACCCAAGCCAGGCCCTCGCTGAATGAGTAGGCATCATCAAACTGATAAGGGTTAATAACATACTTCCCGGTCTTATCGATATAGCCATACTTATCACCGATTTTCACCTGAGCCAGGCCCTCGTTGAAACTCCCAGCATCATCAAACTGCGGGTTGACGACATATTTCCCGGTCTTGCCTATGTAACCCCTCTTGCCGCCGATGTTTATCGGAGCCAGGCCCTCGCTGAAAGACCCGGCATCATCAAACTGGGGTTTGATGACAAATTCCGGTTGTACGGGATATTTCTTCACCGGCTTTCGCTCCGGCTTCGGCTCCGGCTTCGTTTCGGTTACATCCACCTTAAACCCCACCGGCAGCCCAGCAGTCACCTTCACTACGTGCTGATGGGTCGTCACAATAGCTATTGCCGAATTACTGTGCACAGATATAATTTTAATATACGCAATCACCTCACTACCTTTGCTCACCCAGCCCAGGTCGCCTTCTTTGATATTTTTACTGGAGCCGATATTTATCCTTATCGTCGTCCCGACGCTCCCGTTTCCGCCCTCCACGACCGTTATTGTCCCGCTTATGGTCTTTGTAGTTGCCTCAGTATATAAAGGCATTATTACAACTGCCATCGCGAATAGAAGAATCACAAACAATAAAGCCTTTTTCATTTCCCTTTCCTCCTATGGTAAAATTTCTTGTTACCTGTTGAGGTAATCTCGCAGCGTTACCAACAACTCCTTTACCTTTTTGTATCTCTTCTTCGGGTCCTTCTCCATCATCTTCAATACTATCTCTTCAAGCTCTTCCGGCACGTCAGGATTTATCTCTCTCGGAGGCTTCGGTTCCACTTCCTCATGCCGCCGCATAATGGTATAGAAATCAGGCCCGCTGAACGGCACCTCGCCGGTCAACAGCTCGTAGAAAACCACGCCCAGCGAGTAGATATCATACCCCGGTGAAACGGGATGGCCCTTTGCGGCATCGGGGCATGAATAGAGGGCGGTGCCGATCAACGCCTTTCCGGTTCCCATGGTGCCCCCCTGCGTGGCGATTCCGAAATCGGTCAATATTGCGGGACTTTGACCTTTTTTGTCTTTAAACATGACATTCTCGGGTTTGATATCGCGGTGGTACACCGGCGGGTTCTGGCTGTGGGCATAATCAAGCGCCTTCGCAACGTCCATGACTATCTTCGCGGATCGCTCAGGCTCCAATATGCCCTCCTTTTCGATGAGCTTTCTAAGGTCAGTCCCGTCAACGTATTCCATAGCGATAAACTTCGTCCCCGTTTCGGCCTTCCCATATTCATACAACTGAATGATATTCTCATGAAACAGGATATCTCCCAGTTCGGCCTCCTGGTTGAAACGATTGACAAACTCCTTATCTTCCTGATAATTCTCGTAAGGTATCTTGAGGGCGGCCTTCTGAGTGCCCCCACCTTTTTCAAACTCCGCCTCCAAAACATAGGCCATACCGCCCCTGGCTATAGTCTTTGTTACCAGATATTTCCCGAAACGCTTGCCCGTAAACCGCTGCTCTTTGGAAGCAATAGGCCCGTCATCATATTCAGCCGGCGGTGCTTTGGATTTTGTCTTTGAAGCCTTTAGCTTTGGTTTATCCTTGGCAGCTGCCGCACCTCCCATGTATAATGATCTCCTTCGCATCAGTATAAACAACAATACGATAACAAGCACCGCAATCAACAGGAGAAGTATAACCATCACATATCCCCAGAATTCTTCGTCTTCCATAAAGGATTTAAATCTTGGTGCGGGACCTCTCTCCTCGACAGGTGGTGGAGGCAGTTTTATCAGAGATATCTCCCTGCTTACTGTCAGAATCGGCAATCCTTCCGGCGTCTTGGGAATTATAACTTCAAACTTCGCGGGCTTATATCCATCCAGTGTAAATGAGAGGGTATAATCGCCCGGCTTAATATTAATTGATTTCCCGGTTGAACTTTTCACCAATCCTTCATCATCCAAAATACCACTGTATACACTTGCCCCGTCGAGGGTCACTTTTATACCGGTTAGATCCCTCTGAAAAAGCCCCGAACCGCTCTTTGGTATAATCTTTAGCTCATTGGCGAAAATCTGACTCGAAAATGACAGAAACATTAATAGCGCCAAGCCATAATAGGAAAACCTTGATTTCACGATTAACTCCTTTTTCCATTATACATATTTAAATATTCTACCTTTTTTCCAATATTTTAGTCTTTGAGCCTCCCGATATCCCCGAGATTGATTTCAGCACATCCAGTTTTGCGTCCGATCCCACGGGAACGGTTTCTATCTCCACACCGAGAGTGGTTGCCTTGAACTTGAGTTGATCTATCGTCGCGGTGCTTGCCGTGTCAATACCATCGGTTATGACGTAGACGATCCTTCTTCCCCCCGGCGCATTGTCTAGAACATTCATGGCATCCAAAAGAGCGTCTCGCAAGGCCGTGCCGCCGCCGGGTTTTAAACGATGTAAGGAACTAATTATGATACCTCTCTTTTCATTGAAATCGTGAAGGAGCCTGGAGCTGTTGTTGAACTTCATCAACGCGATCCTGTCCTTCGGCCCCGCCTTGTTGACGTAGTCCGTGGCAATATCTATGGCCTGGTATATCTTGCTCTTGCTTCCCATGCTGGCGCTGACATCCATCAAAAGGACTGTATAGGAGAGTCCCACCGGTCCCGCGGTAATTGGCACCCCGGATTCCGTATCCGTCTTTTTGAGAATCGACGGGAGATTCGTGTCTTTTTGTGTGTCTTTAGACTCGGTCAATATAGACGATATATCCGGGCCTTTCGGCTTCTCGGCAACGGTGGGCGGCTTTTCCTCCGTCGTGGGCGGCAGAGACATCGTAATGGAAGGGCTTGGTCCCTCCGGTGCTTTCACCATAAAATCCGTTTTGGCTTCCGCCTTATCTACTTTTACAATGATCTCATGCTTTCTCGGGCTGTTGAATACGAATTCCTTTGTCGGCACTATTTTGATAATATCGTCCGGTTTTAGATTTAGCTTTTTCAGCTCGGTTGCGTCTAAGAGGGTAATTTCTTCGATGGTCTTTCTTCTGGAGTAGCTTATGTGACCTTTTTTTAGAGTATACCCAGGCGTGAACTCATTGGCATAATCTTGCAATATCTCGATTTTTACAATCTCCATGACAAGCGATTTTCCGGTCAGATCGGAGGAGGCCGGTGAATAGACAATTTCCGGCGATATTTTCTCTCCCATCGCTATCTCGTTTTTCCCGCTTTTATCTATCGTTACTGTAATCGTGGGTTTGGCGGGTATGCCTATGTTTTTAAGGTCGACCTCCGTTGGAACGGCGGGTATCTCTGTGAGCTTTTTCCCCAGCGGAATTACATGGCTGAAATTGCCTTCGGAAATAACGATGCTTTCGATACCAAGCTCGGGCATCGTAAGGCTTGTGACAATATCTATGAGCTCAGATGGTATAAAGGTCAGAAATGTGACTACTTCCCCGGCGGCCTTTTGATTGTTGATGATGGTTACAGAATATTTGTAGTGGCCTCCCAATACCTTCGCCATCCTCGTGTTGGGGATGGTGAAAACTTCCGCCAGCTCAACGTGATGAAATGATGCAGGCATTGTCTGGATGTGCTCTTTCCACGCCTTTTTCTGTTCTTCCGTATACTCATTGCCAAAAAATTTGACCTCAACGAAATCCACTTTACCGTCATTTTCAAGAAATAGCTCTAAAAATACATCGGCATGTTTGATTTCTTCGTGGATCACCGCACTTGCGATGAGCTTTTTCACCTTTACCCGATGCTCGACCTTGTCGGGGAGCAGATAGACTTCGGCCTTGCCGTTCTTGTGGATTAAATCCTGTCCAAACACGAGAGATGCCGAGAGGAAGATAAAAAGAACGGACAGGGATATTTTTAGAAAAAATCTTCGAAAGTCCATTTTAATATTATCCTCACTGTAAAAATTAGAAAATCAAAATTCTTAATACGTCTCCTTATTTCACCGCGTATAGAAAACCATTAGCACACCCGAAATAGACCACGCCGTCTAAAACACAGGGAGATGAGTATATTCTATAACCCGTCTTGAACCACCACTTCTCCTGGCCTGTTTTGATATCCACGGCGTACAGATGACCATCCCAACACCCGAAATAGACCGTACCGTCCACGACACAGGGGGAGGAGGATACTTTATCACCCGTTTTGAACCGCCACTTTTCTTGAGCTGTCTTCGTGTCAACGGCGTAGAGATTTTCATCATTGCTCCCGAAATAGACAACCCCGTGCACAACACAGGGGGAGGAATATACATAACCACCAGTCTTAAACCGCCACTTCTCTTGACCCGTCCTTGCATCCACGGCGTAAAGATTGGAATCTTGGCTTCCGAAATAGACCACACCGTCCACTACACACGGGGAGGAATATAAACATTCAGGCCTCTTGAACCGCCACTTCTCTTGCCCCGTCTTTGCATCCACAGCGTAGAGAGCATCACGCCCGAAGTAGACCACGCCGTCCATCAAGCATGGGGAGGAGTCTCTAAAACTACTACCCGTCTTGAACCGCCACTTTTCTTGACCTGTCTTCGTGTCAACGGCGTAGAGATTTTCATCATTGCTCCCGAAATAGATAATCCCATTCACAACACAGGGGGAGGATTCTACATAACCACTAGTCTTAAACCGCCACTTCTCAAAACCTTTCTTGGCATCAACGGCGTAGAGATGATAATCCCCCCCGAAATAGACCACACTGTCTACGACACATGGGGAGGATTCTATAGTACCCGTCTTGAACCGCCACTTTTCTTGACCTGTCTTCGTATCCACAGCATGAAGAAAACCAAAACCATCAATACTCCCGAAGTAAACAATACCGTCCACAACACAAGGAGATAAAGATATAACATGATTATTTGTATTGAACTTCCAGAGGACTTCTGATGCTTCGGGAACGCCCCTGGTTATCCACGTGCCGGTGCGGGCGGGGTTCCCCCGAAACATCGGCATGTACGGATATATCTTTCCCTGTGTTTTTGATATCGGTGCTTCTTTTGGTTTTTCCCCAATTTTTTTATCCGGCTTCGATTCCGGCTTTGCCTCGGTCACCTCCACCTTAAAGTGGACAGGAAGCCCGGACATTACCTTCACCACGTTTTCATGGGCGGTAACAACAGCAGCGGCGGAGTTTGTGCCCACCGTTATTATCTTGATATAAGCTATATTTTCATCCCCCTTGCTTACCCATCCCAGGTCGCCCTTTTTCAGGTTATTGTTGGAACCGAGGTTGATTGTTATGGTCGTCCCCACGCTCCCGTTTCCCGCCTCGACCGAGGCGATTGTCCCGCTTATGGTCTTTGTCTTGGAAGCAACGTACATTGGGGATAGAAACAAAAGTGCTGTAATAATGAAAAGAAAATTTACTTTTACAGTTTTCATTTTTTACCCCTTATGAGTAAATTTTACAAGATTTGTCTTATTTCACCGCGTAGAGAAAGCCATCACCACTCCCGAAATAGACCACACCGTCCACAACACAGGGAGAAGAGTATACACCAATGCTAGTCTTGAACCGCCACTTTTCTTGGCCTGTCTTG
>JAFGIX010000053.1 GCA_016929395.1 Candidatus Zymogenus saltonus | reverse complement strand
GCTGACGTAAATCACCTCGGCCTTGTCGGAACCCCCCAGCTCCGCAAAGACAAATAGAGAACAGATTCCAATAGACAATGCCGTTACTATAAGAACCACCCATAAAAATCTACCCCTTAAGCTCTTCATCTCCATTCCCCCTATATTGAAATAAAAACCATGACTTCTTATTAAATCTCAGATATAGCATTTCATCTTCTGATATATTACCAAAATGGTTGAAATAATCCAGAAAAAAAGGCCGAGCACTGAACCCTGCTTTTATTTTACATTATATACGGTTCATTTTCAAGTGACGGGTATCACACAAGCCATTAAGGCAATGTAATAGTCTCTAAAAAATTATATCCGTACCCGGAAAATGTAACATTTAACGTCTTTGATGGATCAAACGAATTACTAAAAACTACCGGAAACAAGAGGTTACAGGGAAAGGCAGGGGGATTGCAGGGTCCAGATTCCATTACTAGGAACTTCCCGCCAAATCCATCGGTATATCCCGTTTCAGCCATGTAATACACCCGGGTCAGAATAAGGGAGAATGATCCACATATGGTTTCCGCGTTTACGGTTAACGTGGGTACATTCTGGGGGATATTCGGCGCCACCATCATCACTTCGATCCCCATGCAGCAGCACGCCGCCGGCACTTCGGTAAAATCGACGTTCTCCACGGTCAGCCCCGGCTCCGAGGACGATATGCTTACAGAGATAAACCAGCTCCCCTCCGTGTGTATGAGAGTGTAGTTCTCCGACTGGGAGAGCCACCATTTCGTCGTCCCACGGGTAGTCGCGCCGGCGATAGACGCCGTCCAGCTGGTGGAGATAACTATATTCTTTCCGTCGTAACTAACCTGATTTATGGAATAGCTTATCGTCAAGCTCATTGCGAGGTCCAAAAACGCCTCAAGGTTGTCGTCCAACAGCTCGTCTTTAGAGTAAAAACCCCCCGCCTTTCCGTCGTAGAGATCGGATATGAGCTCCCCCAGATTAATCGTATCTGAGCTCTTTACGTATCTGAAAAAATTGTCTATAAACGTCTTGGCAATATCTTCATAGCTTATGTCGAGAAACTTGATGATGAACGATCCGAAGTCTTCAGGTTCGGACTGGTCTCCGTTGACGTTCGTGACCCTGAACATAAGCTCGTATTCCATCCCCCCATCGGGCTTGAACTTGTATGACCAATTGGCCGTGCCGGTGGCGTTGTTCCACGTCATTCCACCGTCCGTGCTGACCTCCACCTTTGCTATCGAGAAATTTTCGTCCACGGCGGTCCCGACGATGGACAACATATTTTCAAAGTTAAGATCACTCTTCATAAGGGTGAGGATATCATCGATATCCTCGAGGTTTATCTTGCCGTTTAAAATCGCCGATGTGATCTCCGGGGGCAATAAATCCTCCACATCTATCGGTGTTTTAATATCTACCTTTATCTCCATGCCGTCGAGGAATTCCTTCAACTTCTCCTTGTCAACGCCCAAAACGGTTCCAGGGAGATTGTCCCCGGAGACCAAAAGCTCCTGCATCGTACAGACCTCAATGGGATCAAGGCCCGGAATCTTCTTCGCCACAACCGATACACAGGCCTCGATGCTTATTATGTCTGTGCCGCCCGTATCAAAGTCGAAGGAGACGCCGAAGTCGGTCCCCCTGACGCCTATAGTGGCGTTCTCCGTCTCGATCGTAAACTTCGAATCCTTGTCGACAAAAGGTTTTACCACCGCCCGTACCTTCCCCTTGATAAGCTCGAACTTGCTCCGGCTCACCTTGGTAATCTCCACCTGGCCCAGCTCCTTTATAACGACTCGGCTGTCCTCCCCGATCTTGATTATGCTCCCGTCCGTAAGCTTGAGCTCAACCGAGCTCTCCGAATCGGTCATTATCTCGTCGCCTTGGCCAACCTTCATCCCCTTCACCAGCGTTACAGTCTTTCCTGTCTCCTTCAGCTTGGCATCCACGAAGCCGCTGACGTAGATCACCTCAGCCTTGTCGGCGCCTTTCTTCGCCGCAAAGACAAAAAGGCAGAAAGAGATAAAAAGGATAAAAGTAAAGACCGCAACAAGGCCTCCCTTGACGTTCTCCTTACTCCCCATAACTTACCTCAAATTTTTTTAATGGAATCTCGAACGGTTAAAAGTGAAGAGAAAAGTTAAACATGTATATATTTTCACCGTATCTTTCGGTGTAGTCGTGGGACCAGTAATCGACGTTCTTGTAGCTTGCGCCCACAATTGACTTGAATATTTCATTCTCGTACAGGACTTGTTCGATGGCGACCTCCGTTACGTTTCTTCTCGTATCGTCTCCTTGCTCCCTGTTGGTGAAGGAGGCGTCATAATAGGCCTTAAGGTTTGTCTTGGTGGGCTCGTAATTCACACCCAGGCCCGCGTGAAGGATGGTGGTGGTGTCAAAATACGTCTTCGGCGTCGGGACCTTCTCTAACGTCCTCTTAAGATCGAAGCCGGCCCCGAGTCCCAGCGCCCAACCGAGGTTTAATGCGTTAAAGTTGTACCTCCAGTTGGCCCTTATGGTGTTGTTTACCGTATCCGCCTCATCCGGCCTGTGATCATCGAGGTATCTCAGGCGATACTCGAGAGAATAGTACATGTTCTTGTATCTGTTTGAAGCCATCAACTTCAGTCTATACGTCTCATAATCGGTGGTTTTAGGAAACTTCGGATGGTCTTCGCTCATACGGTGGGTGTGATCCAATTCGAGATCGAGCTTGAGATATTTAAAGTAGATATCATCATCGTAAAAGGGACGATAAGTCGCCCCCAACTCCGAGTAGTAGGTATTTGTCCTGAAATCCACATCGGACTTGGAGAGGAGGGCGTTCCGGTAGTGCCGGTACTTTCCCCAAAACTTCCACTCGGGGGACGGATTATAATTTATCATCCCCTTGAAGCTCTCCCTGTCGGGGGACGCCGTTCCCATAACCGTGTAGAACATCGGATCGACACGCTCGTATTCGAAGGACAGCTTGAGTTTTCTGATGGGCCTGTAATCCGCCCTGGCCCATACCGCCCATCCCTGCACCTCATCCGTCAGCGGGTTGTTTCTGTCCTCCTCATAGTAGCTCAACGCCCCCTCTCCGCGTATCAAGAGCTTCCTCTTCAAAAAGCGCAGCTCGGTGTCCAGCGCCCAGACATCGTTGCTGTAATCGGTTACATACGTTTCCCCACATAGCTTCGTGATCTCAGTGTGAATCCACGTTGCGCCCAGGGAATAATCGGGGAGAGGGGCAAACTCCAACCTGACGCTTCCGAAGCTGTGCTCAAAGGTATCGAGTTCGCTCTCGCGGTTTCTTCCGCCCAGGGCCATTATCCTGAATTCGGGAACCGGCCTGTACCAGGCCTTTGCGCCAAGAAACGTGTTCCTGAATGTATATTTTGAATAGTACTCGCTGATATCCCCCACCGCAAACTCATAATCATCGCCGTAGAGCCTCAGGTACGCCTGGAGGAGCTTCCAACGCCAGTTGGTCAGCTCCTTGTCCGTCGTGTGGCGGCCGTAGAAAAAGAAATCGAGATTCAGATTGTCGGATATATTCTGATCGAGCTTGAGCCTGAACTCCTCGTTGTATTGCCAGTTGTCCTTGTCCTTTTTATGGACATCAAGGGAAGACCGTGTGACATTCCCGTATACCTGCTCGTGATAGACTTCTATAGAGTAATCGACCGTCAAACGGCCGTCGTCCCACTGTATTGCGCCGGCGGATGAAGAGTATAAAAATATTAACACTGCTAATGCGCCGAAAATAACAGATGTTTTTTTCATCAAGGCACCTTAACTATATATAATTAGGTTAAACTTCATATCATTTATATAAAAATTTTATACGGATTGTCAAGTTAAATATCGGTCTAAATATTGGAATTTTGTATATATCACAAATCGAAGGGAATAAAACAAAAAAAAGGGGGCGAAGACTACCTCCCCGCCCCCTTTTCTATTCAAAGGTTCGCTTAATTTTTCTCGACGATTCTCACGCCCTGGCGTTTCCCTTTCCTATACCCCTGTAGACAAATCCCGCATCCTTTGCCTTGAGAGGGTCGATCACGTCCCTGCCGTCTACGATGATCGGCGTTCTCATAGTCTTTTTCAGCTTTGCGAGATCCATGTCGTAGTACTCTGCGTGCTTTGTCACCAAAAGCAGCGCATCAGCGCCCTTTGCCGCCCCCATCAGGTCCTTTGAAAGCTCGGCCTCGGGGAAATCCCGCACAAATGGATCGTGGGCTATGATTTCGGTGCCGTAGGCGGAGAGGTTTGAAATCAGCGAGTACGCCGGCGTGTTTCTCGTGTCATCGGAGTTTTCGAGGTAGGCAACCCCGAGGATCACGATCTTCGCGTCGGGGAGCTCAACACCCTTCTCCTCCAGACACTCCGAGAGAAGGTTTGCCATATGGTGAGGCATATATTCGTTGATGCTCCTGGCCAGCTGGACAAAATTGGTCTCGACCTCCTTCTGTCCGTACATCTTGAGGCCGTAGAGCAAAAGCCACGTGTCCTTAGGCAAACAGTGGCCGCCGACGCCGGAACCGGGATAGTGCATCATCCTCTCCTCCCTGGTGTTGATCAGTCTCTGCACCTCGTATACATCGAGTCCGAGGCTCTCGCAGATAAGGGCCATCTCGTTTGAAAAGGCGATGTTTACGTCGCGGTAGGCGTTCTCGATGGTCTTCGTGGTCTCGGCCGTAAGGACGTCCGTAGTGTGGATCTCCGCCTTGACGATCTTCCCATACATCTCCTTTGCCCTGATCTCGCTCTCCTTATCTATCCCCCCCACTATCCTCGGGAGGTTTACTATATAGTCAATGAGCTTTCCTGGCATGACCCTCTCATAAGAATAGGCAAGGCTGAAATCTGCCCCGGCCTTCAATCCCGACTTCCTCTCCAGTATCGGCTGAACGACGTGCTCAGTCGTTCCCGGCGCCACGGTGGATTCGGTTATAATGAGAACTCCCTTTTTCATGTACGTACCGATCTCCCGGGCCACCTCCTTCAACGACAGATACTGCGGCTTATGGTCGGTTCCATCCGTGGGTGTCTGCACGTCTATCAGGACAATGTCCATGTCCGAGATGGCCGAAAAATCGTCGGTCACCTTAAACGTGCCTTTCTTAACCACCTTGGCGATAAGCTCGTCGAGCCCCGGCTCATCCCCCTCGATGGGCGACTTACCCGCGTTTATCGCGTCAATCTTCCATCCGCTCCTCTTGGAGCGCCTCTGTATCCCCGTTACTTCGAATCCGTCGACTTCGGCCAATAAAGCGGCACACGGTATCCCCACATATCCCATACCGATTACGGCAATTTTCGTCACTGCATCTTTTGCGGTCATAACAAATCCCCTTGAAATTTTCCTTTTCCTATCTTTAGTTTAAAAAATCGATAAACCAACACCAATTTACCCTTCCTAATTGAGGCCGATCGCAGTTAACCGCGGACTGGCAATTAGGTAATTGAGTAGTATACACAATTTTTAAAGGAATTGAAACAAAAAAATTCAAAAAAACGACATCAATGTAGTTTTTTCCTTTGAGGTTTTTAAACTTTATTCCACACAGATAGAACGATAATGGATTAGAGAAGGCGGGCAAACACAGATACGCCCCTCATCCTTTACGGAATCGAAGATTAAAGAGGCCAAAAACACAATGCATTAAAAGCTGAAGGGGCCCAAAGAAAGGGCCCCAAACATGTTTCTTCCGCTTGCGAAAAAGTCTAACCTGTATCGAGATAAGACGTTTTCGCCAACAAGCCATTATTTTCTTCCGAAACTCGGAAGGGACTCCCTAATTTCAGGAGAATCCGCCGTGTCCCTTGTGACCGCACGATGAGGAGGCAAGACTCTCCCCGCCGCCCTTGGAGACCGAAGACACAGCCGACATCTGTTTTTCCGGCCCAACCTCTCCGCACTCCGGGCACGGAGTATCTGATGCGTCCTCGCTCATCCTGTGGAACAGCTCGAAGATATTTCCACACTTTTTGCATCTATATTCGTACAAAGGCATAAAAACCTCACTTTCAATTTCTTTGAACCTTCCGCCGATCAATTATCGACGATCCATTATCTGCCGCTATTGATATGCACATGAAGACGTGCCCCGCAAAGCCCGCCGTGCCTAACCCTTGAACTCCTCGTACTCCCTTTTTTCCAGCTTTTCTATGTACTTCTCCGCTGCGAACGCCGCCGTAGCGCCCTCGCCGGCGGCGGTCACGATCTGACGCAAAGCCTTCGACCTAACGTCCCCGCAGGCCATGATCCCGGGCACGCTCGTGTTCATTTCGCCGTCGGTTATGATGAATCCGTATTCGTCGAGTCTCACCAAATCTTTAACGAATTCCGTGTTGGGCCGATAGCCGACGTAGATAAAGACCCCCTCTATGGCAAGCTCCGTTTCTTCGCCCTTCTTGATGTTCTTGAGCCTTATTGCCGAGACCCCCTTGTCCCCGCCGACGATCTTTTCGAGAACGGTGTCCCAGATAATCTCGATCTTCGGATTTTTCTCGGCCCTGTCCGCGTTTATCTTGTCGGCCCTAAGCCTGTCCCTCCTGTGGATCAGTTTGACCTTTTTTGCAAACTTTGTCAGAAAAAGCGCCTCCTCCGTCGCGGAGTTTCCGCCCCCGATAACAGCCACCTCGGCGTCCTTGAAAAAGGCGCCGTCGCACACCGCGCAGTAGCTTACACCCCTCCCCGTGTACTCCCCCTCCCCGGGGATGCCCAGTTTCTTCGGCTCCGCTCCCGATGCTATGATCACGCTCTTTGACGAAAATGACTCGTTGGACGTCACCACTGAAAATTGATCGCCGTTAAGATTCTCTATCTCCGTCACCTCGACGATGGTCTTGAACTCGGCCCCGAACCTACCCGCCTGCTCCTCCATCAATACCATAAGCTCCGGCCCGGAGACACCCTCCGGGAAGCCCGGATAGTTCTCGATAATGTCTGTCGTCTGGGCCAATCCCCCGGGCGTCATCTTCTCAAGAAGGATGGTCTTCAATCCGCCCCTCGATGCATAGAGGGCGGCCGTCAGGCCGGAGGGCCCGCCCCCGACAACTGTCACGTCGTAATCCGCCATTTTTTATCCCTTACTTCTAATATATATATATAATGCCCTTTATTGCAACCTAAGAATCCAATTAAAAAGACCGTTTTCTCAACCCTTCTCCTTATCGCCGCACATACACCTTTCCCTCAAAAACGCCCTGAGCTTTGTCCTGACCTCCTGCGGCATCTCGTATGGCTTATGCCCCTCGAGCCTGCTCGAGATATTCACCGTGAAATTCAGGGACTTGAGATAGACCCTGCAGTGCAGACAGTTGTCAAGATGTGTCTCCAAATTCCGCCTCTCGTCCTCGGCAAGCTCCCCGTCTATATAGGCCGATAGGAGATCGCATACCCTCCTGCAGTCGTAATCGCTCATCTCTCATTTATCCAAAAATCACTTGGGAATAATTAATATATATCACGCCGGTCAATAAAATATGCGATTCGCCCTTTGCCCCCCCTGCGATCAATCATCGCCCTTGAAAAATCGCCCCACCCCGTCGACCTAACTCCCCACCTAATCCCGAAATCAGACCATCCTCCCCCCACCGCTACCCAAACATCCCGCCCTCTTTCCAAATCAGACCATCAGACCCCCTACGCCCCATAAGTTCAATATGCGGAATTACTACCCCCCCACCGAAACATGTAATCCGTCCCCAAATTATGACATCCACCCCCCTACTAAAAAAGACACTCAACACCCACAACATAGAACTCTATAGCCCCCCCTCCATCAGGTGATCCAGCGACTCCCTCAAGAACAGCCTTGCCCGGTGAAGCCTCGATTTCACCGCCGACTCCGTTATCCCCAAGATTTCGGCTGTCTCCTCCGTGGAGAACTCCTCCACGTCCCTCAGGAGGAATATCGTTCGATACTTTTCGGGGAGCTTCCCAACGGCCGAATCGAGCTCGGACAGAAGCTCCTTTTCAAGGAGGGCGTCCACCGGGCTGTCAATGTACCCGACCGGCGCCCTATCCTCCGAAGGTATGATGTTGGGAAGATCGTCGTTGAATTCCACCTCCACCCTTCCCGATTTTCTCAGCTTCATCAGGGCGTTGTTTGTGGCAATCCTGTATATCCAGGTGGAAAAAGATGAATCCCCCCTGAAGCCATTTATTGCGCGAAAGGCGTTCAAAAAGGTCTCCTGGAGGACGTCTTCGGCATCCTCCCTGTTGCCCAAGAGCCTCAAGGAGTGGCCGTATATCTTCCTCTCATATCTCCTGACGAGCTCCTCGAACGCCTCAAAGTCCCTTCCATCCCCACCCTGAACCAATTCAACGAGCCTTGCATCTTCTAACTTATCGTATTCTTTCATTTAGATGAATCGAGAATAGATACGTTTCATTAAAATTTTCTGCCGCCAGTCGACAGACCGCCTATATATTATGATTCCCCCCCTTCCCATCAACGTCAACAATCGCCTTGATAATTCCTGACACAGCTGGTATAATCCAAGGAACAAAATATTTACTTCCATGTCTCAAATAGATAGTACTATAATACATTAATATGTCATTTTTAACAATTAAAAGGTACCATCGAGGAGGAAATCAATGTTTAAAGTTTTCAATGTCAAAGCCTTAAAACACGCCCCTATTCCCCTCATAATAGTCTTTCTGTCTTCGGCCATCGTCTCTTCCTGCGCATCAATGTCCACGGTAGACAATCTCCAGAGGGAAGTCTCAAGCCTCAGGGAGGAGATGAGCACGCTGAAGGACAAGACCCTCGAAAGGAGTGCGGAAACTGGAGCGAACTACTACACCGTGCAGGAAGAGCTGAAGTCCCTGCGCGGAACATACGAGGAGAGCGCCCATGAATTCGAGCAGGGCATTAAGGACCTCAAGGTTCTGAAGGAGGTCGTCAACAGAACTATAGCCGAGATGGAGAACAGGTTTTACGAAATCGAGAAACGGCTCGCGGCGATAGAGAAGAAGCTCGGCATTACGCCCCCGCTGCCCACAAAGACTAATTCGCCGACCGATACCGAGACGGAGACGACGGAAACCGAGGTAGAGACGACCGAATCCCCCAAGAAGCCCGCGGTGGACGACACCATAGGCTCGGAGCTGGGGAACGAGGCGATCTACAACAGCGCAAAGGAGAAGTTCCAGAAGAAAGACTACGACGGCGCGATCGAGTCCTACGAGGCCTACCTCAAGGCATACCCTAAATCGCCCCTTGCGGACAACTCCCGCTTCGGCGTGGGCGACTGCTATTACGAAAAGGGGGACTACGAGCGGGCGATCCTGGAATACAGCCGGGTCATAAAAGAGTATCCCGACGGCAACAAGGTTGCAAGCTCGCTTCTAAAGATCGGATACGCCTTTGCCGCAATGGGCGATACGGATAACGCCAGAAGCGCACTGATGGAGGTGATCAAGAAGTACCCCGGGGAGCCCCAGGCGGAGCTTGCCAAAAAGAAGCTGGAGAAGCTGTAACGGTTTGATTATCTTGACTTAAGGTTTTTTTTGTTTATCAAGCAACGGTGGGGATTGCATATGAAGTGTAATCCCCATCTTTCTTAAAGAGTTTTTGCAAATGACGGGTTACCGACCCGTCTAATTTCAAGGGGCCGTTTCCGTCAATTCTCAATCATCGTTTCAAGGAGCAATACCACCCTCAAGGTCCTTTCAATGCCCAATAACCTTGAAAAGGCCGCTGCTAAAACATTCTCCCCCCGACAATTTCAAATATGATAAAAATGGGAATGATTGAGTGTTCATTCAATTTTTTCTTGACAGGATATTGGACTCAATATATAATTTCCAGTTATCTTAGGAGATTATTGTCCTACATAAAGAAATTGACCAAATCGGGACTGAATTTAATAACGGTGGATACTTTTTTGAGTTGATTCCGTTTTAAATAGTAAAGCAGATATTTACGTTATTCGATTAACCATTCAAAGGAGAATTTGATGTCAAATGAGAAATTAATGAACCGATGGTGGGTCGTTGTCGGCGCTATCTTGGTTCAGTTGAGCTTAGGGGCGATTTACGCATGGTCAGTCTTTACGCCATACCTGAAAGGAACAATCTCTGACGGCGTTACGGATTTTGGTTTTTCCGCAACGCAGACTCAGTGGATCTTTTCCGTCTGCATCCTTGTTTTTGCCATTGCCATGATTTTTGCGGGAAGATGGCAGGATAAGGTAGGGCCGAGAAAGGTCGCCTTTGCCGGCGGACTCATCCTGGGGATCGGCTATATACTCGCCAAATTTTTTGGAACAAGCTTCCTGGGCCAGATTGTCTGTATCGGCGTGATAGGCGGAGCGGGAATCGGTCTTGCCTACGTGTGCCCCATTGCCGCGTCCGTAAAGTGGTTTCCCGACAAAAAGGGCCTCATTACTGGACTTGCCGTTGCCGGCTTTGGCTTCGGCGCCATGATCTGGGTCAAGCTCGGCGGCGCATGGGGTCAACTCATCGACAACTACGGCGTTCTCAACACCTTTGCAATCTACGGGATAATTTTTATCGTGTCGATATCTTTGGGCTCTATAGTCTTGATAAATCCTCCGGAAGGATATAAGCCGGAGGGATGGGAGCCCCCCGCCGCGACCAACGCCGCTCCCTCGGGAGGCGAGAACTTCACACCGTCCGAGACCATGAAAACCCCCCAGTGCTGGATGCTCTGGTTGATGTACGCCTTTTCGGCTATGGCGGGTCTGCTTGTAATCGGAAACATTAAGCTCTTCGGCATATCGTCCCTTGAAGCCAATAATTTCGTTGGCGATGCATCGGCGGTTGCCGGAACGGCTATGGTCATCTTCTCCCTCCTGAACGGCCTGGGAAGAATTACCTGGGGGACTATCTCCGACAAGATCGGCAGGCCTCGCTCCATCTTCCTTATGACCCTCCTTCAGAGCATAATGATGTTAGCCATCATATGGATGGGCGGAACGATGGCCACCCTCTATATCATTGCGGGCCTCATCGGCTTTAACTTCGGCGGTAACTTCTCGCTCTTTCCCACGGCCACCGCTGACTTTTTTGGACCGAAAAACCTGGGCACGAACTACGCGGTTATCTTTACGGCATACGGCGTTTCAGGAGTAGTAGGACCCCTGCTCGGCGGCAAGGTCTTCGACTTAACCGGAAACTACCTCTGGGCGTTCGTGCCGGCGGCTACGCTTTGCTTTATCGCCGCTATGATCTCGCTTGTCACCAAGCCCCCGCACCACAACAAGGCCGGTTAGGAAAGACCATAGGAGCGACTTAGGGGAAATAGTCTTTTGTATCAAAGAAAAGGAACGATTTTAAAAACCTTTAAATCTAGCGATAGAATTTTCAAGGAGGATCAAATATGGCGAATGAAAAAGCAAGTGCCTTTGAAGGAAAGAAATTCGCCCCACCGGCGAGTTTCACTAAAAAAGCTTATATCAAAAGCCGCGAAGAGTACCAGAAGATGTGGGACGAATCAATAAAGGATCCCAATGGTTTCTGGGGAAAGGTTGCCGATGAATACATCACCTGGTATAAGAAATGGGATAAGGTAAACGAAGAAAACTACAAGGAAGCCCAGATCAAGTGGTTCATAGGCGGAAAGCTGAACGCCTGCTACAACTGCCTTGACAGGCACATGGGAACTGAAAAGGAAAACCAGAAGGCGCTGATCGCCGAGGGCAACGAGCCCGGCGAGGCTTGGGAATACACCTACAGGGAGCTCCTCACCGAGGTCTCCAAGTTCGCCAACGTCCTTAAGAGCGTAGGCGTAAAAAAGGGCGACAGGGTAACTCTCTATCTCCCGATGATACCCCAGCTTGCCATTGCCCTTCTCGCCTGTGCCCGCATCGGGGCCATACACAGCATCGTCTTCGGAGGCTTTTCCGCAGACGCATTGAAGGACAGGATAGTCGACTGCGATTCAAAAATTCTGGTAACCTGCGACGGCACCTTCAGGGGTTCCAAGGCGGTTCCCCAGAAGGATAACGCCGACAAGGCCTGCGAAGGCACCAAGATCGAAAAGGTCATAGTAGCAAAGAGGGTCGGCGACAAGATCAAGTGCGCTTGGGACGATTCCAGAGACCTCTGGTGGGAAGACCTCATGGCAAAGGCCAGCGACGATTGTCCCTGTGAAGAGATGGACGCCGAAGATCCTCTCTTCATCCTTTACACATCGGGTTCCACCGGAAAGCCGAAGGGCGTTATGCACACCACCGGCGGCTACATTACCTACGTCGCATACACCCACAAGCTGATCTTCGACTACCACGACGGAGACATGTACTGGTGTACTGCCGACATAGGCTGGGTAACAGGACACTCCTACATAGTCTATGGTCCCTTGGCAAACGGCGCGACGTCCATCATGTTTGAGGGCGTGCCCGCATACCCAGACTGGGGCCGTTTCTGGGACGTCGTGGATAAATACAAGGTCAACATCATTTATACGGCACCCACGGCAATCCGCGCAATCGCAAAGGAAGGCCTCGATCACGTCAAAAAGCGCAACCTCTCGAGCCTTCAGCTTCTGGGTACCGTTGGAGAGCCCATTAACCCCGAGGCATGGGGCTGGTACCACACAAACATCGGAAAGGAAAAATGTCCCATCGTCGATACATGGTGGCAGACCGAGACCGGCGGAATCCTCATCACTCCCTTACCGGGGGCGTGGGATACAAAACCGGGCAGCGCAACACTTCCCTTCTTCGGAGTCAGTCCCTGCCTCGTTGACGCCAACGGCAAAGAGATAGAGGGTCCCGGCGAGGGCTCCCTCTGCATCAAGCACTCCTGGCCCGGCCAGATGAGGGGCGTCTACGGAGATCCGAAGCGTTTCAAGGAGACATATTTCGTCCAGTACCCGGGGTATTACTTCACGGGAGACGGCGCCAGAAGGGACGAGGACGGTTATTACTGGATCACGGGCCGCGTCGACGACGTCATCAACGTCTCCGGACACAGAATGGGAACGGCCGAGGTGGAGAGCGCCCTTGTCGCCCACCCGAAGGTGGCCGAGGCCGCGGTGGTCGGGTTCCCGCACGACATCAAGGGTCAGGGGATCTACGCATACGTAACCCTGAACGCCGGCGTGGAAAAGAGCGATGAGCTCAGAAAAGAGCTGGTGCAGCACGTAAGAAAGGAGATCGGCCCCATTGCCACTCCGGACAAGATCCAGTTTGCAGATGGACTCCCGAAGACCCGCTCCGGCAAGATCATGAGGAGAATCTTAAGAAAGATCGCCGAAAATCAGCCCGAGGCCGTGGGTGACACATCCACCCTCGCCGATCCGGCTGTTGTCAAGGACCTTGTGGAAAACATGATCAAGTAAGATTCAAATCAAAAAACGATCAGCAAAAGGGGGAGAGAAATTCTCCCCCTTTTTTAATACCATCGTTAAATAATAGGCCCGCCCCTATTGCAGGCACGTCGATTAGATACTTATGAACCCTGAAGCATAAACGAGAAAGGATAGGGGGAGATAATATAAAAAGTTTTCCCATCACAATAAAAGGATTCAATCAAGGAGATAAAACGAAGTTTTTTATTGACTTTCAATTCCCTTAAAGTATATCATTACCCTTCAAGAACAGGTTTAATAATGTTGAATTTTTTATATCAAAACAACAGAGAAGAATTATTAAATAGTCTTAAAAAGAAATTTAAAGATATTGCAGAAATAACGGTTCGGAAGTTTTGATTCCAAGTTTCTTAAAACACTCATATAGAGCTGAATTTCTATGCCCCTTGGCCTTCCCTAGTTGGAACTGTAATTCCCGTCACAACCACAAAGACACACCGATATTCAAACACAACAACCATAGGCGTTAAGACAGGTTATCTAAATTGTGATAAAGTTTTTTTGTCATCCTCAATCATTGAAGCCTACACATATTTCAGAACAAAACGGAGGAACAGATGCTCGTTGATGTCAAGAAGAAGGTGCCCAGCGACATCGAAATTGCACAGGCCGCAAGGATCAGGCCCATCGGGGAGGTCGCCGAGGAAGCCGGGATCGCCGAAGATTACCTTTACTACTACGGGAAGTACAAGGCGAAGGTTCACCTGGACATCCTGAAGAAGCTCAAGGATCGCCCCGACGGAAAATACATCGTAATCACGGCAATAACCCCCACGCCACTGGGCGAGGGGAAGACCGTAACGACAATAGGGTTGAGCCAGGGCCTGAAGTTCATCGGCAAGAAGGCCTTTACCTGCATCCGCCAGCCGTCCCAGGGACCGACCTTCGGGATCAAGGGCGGGGCCGCCGGCGGTGGATATGCCCAGGTAATTCCCATGGAGGATATCAACCTCTACCTCACGGGAGACATTCACGCCGTGAGCGCTGCCCACAACCTGCTCGCCGCCGCCATAGACTCGCGGAGACTCCACGAATCGAGGCAGACGCACGAGGGGATGTTCAACGCGCTTATCAAAGACAACACCTTTACGGACTCACAAAAGACTCGTCTCATCAAGCTCAGAATCGACCCAAACAAGAACCCGAAGAAGTTTACGGCGGAAGAAAAGAAAAAATTCGCAAAGCTCGATATCGACGATTACTCCATAAGCTGGAACAGGGTGGTCGACATCAACGATTCTTCCTTGAGAAACATCGTCGTCGGACTCGGCGGCGACATGGACGGCAGGCCCCGCCAGGCGGGGTACGACATATCCGCGGCCTCCGAGATCATGGCGGCGTTGGCCCTCTGCAGCGACCTGGCCGACCTCAGGAAGAGGATGGGAAATATCATCTTCGGCACAAACAAGGACAAGGAGCCGCTTACGGCCGAAGACCTCGGCGTCGCCGGCGCGATGACGGCGCTTTTGAGAGACGCCATCATGCCCAACCTCATGCAGACCCTGAACGGCTCCCCCACCTTCGTTCACGCCGGCCCCTTCGCGAATATCGCCCAAGGAAACTCCTCCATAATAGCGGACAAGATAGCGCTGAAGCTCGTTCCCGACGGGTACGTCGTTACGGAATCGGGCTTCGGAGCGGACTGCGGCATGGAGAAGTTCATGAACATCAAGTGCCGTTACTCGGGACTCGTTCCGAACTGCGTCGTGATCGTCGCCACGGTAAGGGCGCTCAAGATGCACGGCGGCGGCCCGACCGTAACTCCTGGAAAACCGCTGGACGAGGCCTATAAAAAAGAAAACCTGTCCCTTTTAGAGGCGGGCGTTGAAAACCTTCAGGTACACATAAGAAACGCCAAGAAGTTCGGCGTGCCGGTGGTGGTCGCCTGCAACAGGTTCATTACCGATACCGATGCGGAGATCGAGCTGGTCAAAAGGGCCGCGGTGGAAGCGGGGGCCGAGGGCGCCATTTTGAGCGACGTCTGGGCGAAAGGCGAAGAGGGGGGCGCGGAGCTCGCGGAGGCGGTCGTGGCCGCATGTGAAAAGAAGAGCGATTTCAAGCTCCTCTATCCCGATGACATGTCGATCAAGGAAAAGATCGAGACCATCGCAATGGAGATCTACGGGGCGGGCAGTATCTACTATTCGGTCGAAGCGGAGAAGAATATCAAGCTTTTTACCGATATAGGGCTTTCCAATCTCCCCCTCTGCATGGCGAAGACGCACCTGTCGCTCTCCCACGACCCCACGCTCAAGGGCGTGCCGAAGGGATTCAGCCTTCCCATCAGGGACGTCAGGGCGTCCGTGGGCGCGGGTTTCCTTTATCCCCTCTGCGGCGCCATGAGGACAATGCCTGGACTCCCCTCGCGTCCCGTCTTTATCGACATGGACGTAGACCTCGAAACCGGTCTGGTAAAGGGATTATTCTAAAATTTTTGCATCTTGCGGAGACGCCTAAGCCGTCACCGCAGGAAAAAGCAAAGCGCTTGAATCAAAGACAAAGTGGAGGCGGCAGATCATGTCAAACATCATAGACGGAAAGGCGATAGCACAATCCGTTCGGGAAGACGTGGCCAGGGGCGTTAAGGCGCTGAAGAAAAGGACGGGGAAGGTCCCGAAGCTCTCGGTGATCTTGGTCGGGGAAGACCCGGCGTCCAAGGTGTACGTTGGACACAAGAGCAGGTTCGCCGCCGAAGTAGGGATAGATTCCGACACGATCAAGCTCCCCGAGGACACACCCCAGGACGAGCTCCTTGGGATCATCGACAGATTGAACGCCGACAGAGGCGTTCACGGCCTCCTTGTCCAGCTCCCCGTGCCCAAGCATCTGGACGCCGAGACGGTGACCCAGAGGGTCGCATCGGAAAAGGACGTGGACGGCATCACATACATAAACTTCGGAAAGCTCCTCTCCACAGATTACCGGAGAAAAGACGACCCCCTGAAAAGGCCCCCAGTGCCCGAGGGAACCTTGGAGCCCTGCACTCCCTCGGGCGTCATGGAAATGCTTTACCGCCACGACGTCAAAATAGAGGGAAAAGTGGCCGTCGTCGTCGGGAGATCGAACATCGTCGGAAAGCCGATAGGAGTTATGCTCATGCGGGAGCACGCAACAGTAATAATGTGCCACTCCAGGACAAAAGACCTCGACAAGCTGGTGGGAACGGCGGACATTCTGGTCGCCTCGATCGGAAAGGCGGAGATGATAAGGGGAGCATGGATCAAAAAGGGAGCCGTCGTCATAGACGTGGGCATGAACCGGATGGAAGACGGAAAGCTCAAAGGGGACGTCGAGTTCGAGGAGGCAAAGAAGAGAGCATCCCTGATAACCCCCGTCCCGGGAGGCGTCGGCCCCATGACCATCGCCATGCTCCTCAAAAACACCCTCAAGGCCGCCGAGAAGGCAATATCTTAAAGATCTTGCTTAAGGATCGCAATGCCGGCGCAAATGTGCCGGCCTCTTCCTCACACCTTCAAATAGACCGCCTGCCCCTTCAGCCGTCTTTTTTTCGCGGGGTACTGAGATTATCCATTTAAAATTTAGAGACTGATTTTTAGCAGCTCCTACAAGTTACTTACGATTACAGCCCGATTCTATATATCAAATATTTGACTAACCGTGATCTCTCACCGCTCCCGTCAAATTTGTGGATTTCAAACCCGTTAAATATCCCTAAAGCTTTGCGGCCTCTATTATTGCCGGAACGTATCTGCCCCAGCCCAGCGACATGATATGTGCCCCCTGGCACATATCTTTCAATTCGTGGATCAGCTCTCCGGCGATCTGAACGGTTACCTTCGGCACATCCTCTTTTTCGGCGGAGGCGAGCCTTTCGATCAGCTTATCCGGCACTGTTACTCCCGGGACTTTCTTGTTCATATATCTCGCCGTCCCGGCGCCCTTGAGAATAACGATCCCCGCCAGTATCGGGACCTTCAGGTGCTCCACCTTCTTCATGAACGCCTCGAACGCCTTGAGGTCGAAAACCGCCTGGGTCTGCACGAACTGCGCTCCCGCGGCCACCTTCTTCTCCAGCTTCATCACCTGGAGATCCACCTCCTCAGCGCAGGGAGCCGACACGCACCCCTTGAAGAACTTAGGGACGCCGTCGAGGACGTTCGGCTCCCCCTTCGTCGTCCTTCCCATATCCGTTCCGCTCTCGATAAGCGTCATCGCCCTTAATAGACTCACCGAGTCGAGGTCGAAGACCGGCTTCGCATCCCGATGGTCTCCCAGGACGATGTGGTCTCCCGTGATGGAGAGGATGTTTTCTATCCCGAATATCGATGCGTTGAGAAGGTCGGACTGCAGCGCAAGCCTGTTTCTGTCCCTGCAGCCCATCTGCATGATCGGCTCAATGCCCATCTCCCTTAACATTATGCAGAGGGCGAAAGACCCCACCCTCATCACCGCGGTCTGAATATCGGTAACGTTTACCGCGGCCACATTCCCTTTTAGAAACTCCTCAGCCTCTTGGAGGGCCGGCTTGACGTTGTTGCCCTTCGGCGGGCCTATTTCGCCAGTAAAGGTAAACTTCCCGCCCTCAAGGGATTCCTGCAGTTTGCTCACCCCTAAACCTCCTCGGTGTTCAATTAGTCAAACATGATTTATATGCCTTCCGATCGACGACCGGCCCGGCGCGAGGCCGTATTCAAAATATACAATTTCTTGCCCCCTAAAACTTCACACCCCTCTCGGATGCCGTGTGATCCCTGAAGGGCTTAATCTTCTCGAGCAATTTCAGGCGTCCCTGCCTTTTCAGGCGGTCGTAGATAACGATCCAGACGCAGTCCTTCTCGGGGCTTATTTCACACCTGCCATCCATCGCCCCGCCGCACGGCCCGTTGACGAGCCCCTTGGGGCAGTTCGCCACGGGGCAGATCCCGGAGGTCAGCCCAATAACGCACTGGCCGCACATTACGCAGTCGAGCTCCGAGGGAGTAAGCCCGGCGAAGCCGGCGAGCCTAACCGTGTCGCAGGCGGTAAAGACCGGAATATCCTTTACATCGGTTATCTTCTCCGCAACAACCTGAACACCCACGCCGCATGAGAATACGAGGACCCCGTCCGCCTTGCTTATCTCCCCGGAGTAGAGCTTGAGTCTCCTCTCGGCAAATTTTCCCCTGCAGAGGTAGTCGGCTATTTCCTCTCCGGTTACCTCAATCCCTGACCCCCTTAATCCTTCGACCTTCTCCCTCGCCTCCTTAAGGGGAAAGAATACTTCCCTGCAGCCGAGGCAGTACACTACAAATATCGACTTCGGCAGCAGGCCGTCGAACTCCTCCGCTGGTTTGATCCGAGTCACGAGCATATCTTTATTTTATCTCCATCGCCGTTTACGTAACAGTTTCGTCACCTATTCTCCGCATCTTTTAACATCCGCTTTCCCTCCTTCAAGAACCCCACCAGCGGGAGCTTTGCGGAGCATATATATTCGCAGCACCCGCACTCGATGCAGTTATAGACGGCATATTCCTTGAGTCTCTCGACATCCCTCTCTTTCACGCAATGCCAGAGCCGGTGGGGCATAAGCTCCATGGGACAGGCGGAGACGCAATTTCCGCATCTTATGCATCTGTCCGACTCCCCCGCCTCGATGTCGGGAAGGGGCAGCACCGTCACCCCGGATGTCCCCTTTAAAACCGGGACGTCGAGGGTGGACTGAACGATCCCCATCATTGCCCCCCCCACCTTGACCCGCTTTTTCGATAAAAGCTCCCTGGGGGGGATGTCCGACACCTCCTCCAAAAGATACGAGATGGGCGTCCCCACCCTTACCCTGTAGTTTCCGGGCCTTTTTATCCCGTCTCCCGTGATCGTCACGACCCTCTCGATCAACGGCATCCCGTTGACAACGGCGTCGTAGACGGCGTATGCGGTGCCGACGTTTGAGACCACCACGCCCACGTCGAGGGGGAGACCTCCATCCTTCGGCACCTCCTTTCCCGTCAGTCTCCAGACCAGCATCCTCTCCGACCCCTGGGGGTATTTCGTCCTCAGGACCTCGACCCTCACGCCGCCCCACTCGAATTTTTTCAGCGCCTCGACGGCGTCCAGCTTGTTGTCCTCGACTGCTATGATGCACTCCTTGACGCCCGCCGCCTTAGCGATAAGCCTTATCCCCTCCACTATCTCCCCGGGCTTCTCCACCATCATCCTGTGGTCAGCGGTGAGGAACGGCTCGCACTCGCACCCGTTTATGATCAAAAGATCGATAGGTTTTACCGGCCTTATCTTGACGTGAGTGGGAAACATCGCTCCCCCCATCCCCACAATCCCCTTATCCCTCACGATCTCGATTATCTCATCTCCCGTCAAATCGTTAACCGACTTTCCCGGGGCCACCGATTCGCTCAAGGTGTCCTTGTGGTCGTTCTCGATTACAATCGCCTTGACTTCGACGGGGATGACGGGATGGGGCCTCGCTTCTATCGCCATAACTTTTCCGCTTACCGGCGAGTGGACCGGCGCCGAGACGAAGGCGTCCGCCTTAGCAATCAGGTCTCCCATCTTCACCTCGTCCCCAACCCTGACGGCGGCCGCATTGGGCGCCCCGATCTGCTGGCTTACCGGAACGACCAGGATTTCCGGCATGGGGAGGGTTTCTATTTCCGACCCCGCCGTAGCCTCCTTCATCTCCAGGGGGAAGACCCCGCCGTAGAAGCCCAGCCCACGGCGGGCTGTCGCGTCGTCGGCAAGGGACTTAACCTCGTCAAACGCGGGGCGGCCGTGGTCCATGACCCTCACGCCTCCCTTCATCAAGTCGGTCCTCCCCTGTCTCTTGAGGCGTTCGTATATCTTGAGCCAGACGCAGTCCCTCTCTCCGTCCACCTCGCACTTTCCGTTCACGGCACCGCCGCACGGCCCGTTGAGGAGAAACTTTGGGCAGTAGGAAACGGGGCATATCCCCCCCGTGTAATTCAAGACACACTGCCCGCACGCCCTGCAGAGCTTTCCCGCCTCCCCCTCCGGCACGAAGCCCCGAAAGAGAGCTCCCCCCATCGTGTCCGCGCCCGCGACCACCGGTTTTTCCGAAATAGAGGCAAGGAGCTGGGTGCCCACGCCGCACGAGGAGGTGACGATCGCATCGACCTTGTCGAGGTCGATCGTAGTAAGAACTTTTTCCGTAGACGTGCGGATGCAGAGAAAATCGATCTCCTCGATCACCGCGATATTTTTCCCGGCGGCCTCGATCGCCTCCCTGATCCCCTCCAGTTCATCGGACCGATCCCGCTCAAACTCCTTGAAGCAGAGCTTGCAGGCAAAAATCGCCACGTTTTCAACGCCCTTAAGAAGCTCTCGAAACTCGTCCCTGTCCTTGACCGCTACTTCCATTACCTTTGCCCTTTACCCCTACAGTTTGCCCTTATAAATCCCCTGGATACACATTTTAACTATTTCCTAATCCCAGTATTTTTGGATTAAAAAAATACTGGGGTTATCTTAACAATATTTCATGGCTTTGACAAACAATATATGACCAAAGGGTAATAAGTTCCGGCCAAGGGTGCGGGCAATTTGCAAATAGAAAGTAATAGCCTCCACAACAATTTAAGGTGTGTATCATAAAGGCGCGCCTCGACTGCCGATCGACTACCGCAATGTATCTAAATCAGGATAACAGCGCTTTTTATTCGCTTTTCTATTCGATATTTTATTTGATATCTTATTTGCTATTTAACCGCCGTTTGAAATACACCGCTCGAAATGGATTTGATATTAATATGAAGAGGTTTGAAAGGAATTGAAATATAATACGAAAATTATAGCATGTGCCTTAAAACTTGGAGAAAAATTAAGCAGCAGGTTGATTAACTCCACAACTTCCACATGACAGGTCGTAGACTGATCGGACGTTCCCTTGAATGTGGCAATCGAGAGACGGGGGCTATAAAACCCCCGTCTCTACAACTATGCAGATACTCTTTTCATCAAATCGATCGATCTTGTCCCTTCTTAATCTCCTTATCCCTGAGCTCCCTCCTCAAGATCTTTCCGACCGCCGACTTTGGAAGAGCGTCCAGAAACTCGTAGAGCTTCGGTACCTTGTAGGGGGCGAGCTTCTCCCTGCAATATTTGTCGAGCTCCTCCTCTGTTAGTGTCTCGCCCTCCTTGACGACAATGAAGGCCTTGACCGTCTCCCCCCGATATTCATGCGGAACGCCCACGGCGCACGCCTCCACGATTTTCGGGTGCTCGAATAAGACCTCGTCAATATCCCTTGGGTAGATGTTGTATCCGCCGGCGATTATCATGTCCTTCTTCCTGTCCACGATGTAAATATACCCGTCTTCGTCCATCTTCGCGATATCCCCGGTGTAAAACCACCCGTCCTTGATCGAGTTCTTGGTCTCCTCCGGCCTGTTGTAGTAGCCCTTCAGCCGGTGGGGGCCGGTGAAGATCAGCTCCCCCTCTTCCCCTATCGGCATCTCCTTCTTCCCGGTTTCGATATCTACTATCTTGACGTCACACTCAGGGATCGGGACGCCGACGCTCCCCGGCTTGAGTGTGCCCCGCCAGGGTGTTACGCTGATGAAGGTCGACGACTCCGTCATCCCGTAGGCCTCCACGATGCCGGCGCCAGTGGCTTTCTTGAGGCCGTTTATGGTCTCCAGCGCCAAGGGGGCCGCCCCGGAGAAGAAGCCGGTCACAAAAGATAAATCCTGCTTATGGAACTCCGGCAAATCCAGGAGCCCCACGTATATCGTCGGGACGGCCGGGATGATCTCCGGCTTGTATTTTATCATCAGGTCGAGACAGGCCTTCGGCTCCGGCCTCGGGACAAGGACCATCGTCCACCCGTTTATTATGGCAAGCGTCATCACGGCGTTGAAACCCGCCATGTGGAAAAAGGGGAACGTGGCGAGCTCCATCATCTCCTGTTCGATAAAATCGAAGAACCACGACTGGGCCATCTGGGTTACGCACGAGATGTTCCTGTGGGTCAGCATGACCCCCTTCGACGGCCCCGTGGTTCCCCCCGTATATGGTATCAGGGCAAGATCGTCAAGAGAGTTCTTGATGCCGGTCGGCTTTGGGGAGGCCTTCATCAGATCCAAGAACTGGTAGTAGCCCGGAGCCTTCTCGTATTTGAAGTACATACCTTTCTTCAACTTCGGGAATAGCTGCTTGGCCGGGAATGGGAGATAATCGTTTATATGTGCGGATATAATGTTTTTTATTTTGGTCTTCGGCTTCAAGGCCAGCATCCTCGGCGCGAGGAGATCGAGGGTTACGAGGTGCTCCGCGCCGCAGTCGTTGAACTGGTACTCCAGCTCCCTGTCGGTGTAAAGGGGGTTGTTCGGAACGGGCACCGCCCCCGCCCTCCACGCCCCGTAATAACCGATCACCATCTGGGGCAGGTTCGGGAGCATGAGCGCCACCCTGTCCCCCTTCTTTACCCCGATGTCGATAAGCGCATTGGCGAAGCGGTTGCACATCTCGTTCAGCTCCTTGTAGGAGATCTTCTTCCCCATAAGGTTGAGGGCGATCCTCTTGCCGAACTTCTCCGCCGTTATCTCCAGGAATTCCGGGGTGGTGTTTTCCCTGAAATCGATGGAGGTGGGCACCCCCTTGACGTAAGATTTAAACCACAAACGATCTTCCATACTATTCCCCCTTTCAAAAAAACTTTTTCAATAATACTTGTAATGGATATGAAATGCGAGAAAAAAATGAGTTTTCTTAAATTTCAGATTTATTCGGCTTTATTTGATTTTGCTTTGCATATTCGAGGACGTATTCCGTATCGCTGATTTTACTTAGCCTGAACGGCATGGAGGTCTCCAGCTACTGCTGCTGGTTTTTGAGGAGTTCCTGGCATTCTTTGATTCGTTCGAGAACAGTATCTTTATTCTTATAATATGGGTACACTTTCAAAAAAACCGAGTAGTAATATATACAATTCTCTTTTAATCCTCTATCATAATAAAACGTTCCTAATCCTCCGTATGAAAGTGTAAAAAGAGGATCGGTTATAATAGCTTCTTTTAAAAATTCTTCAGCCATTTCATAATTGGATAGGTTGTTTTTATAAAATATTGCAATAGTATATAATATAGTTCCTGATGAGGGATTTTCTTTAAGAGCTTTTATCTAATATTCTAAAGCCTTTTTTGTATTAGTATTTTCATATTTAACTCCTTCTAAATACCATTTTTGAGATTCACCTTTGATAGGGGATGTTTCTCTAAAAAGCGTCCCCAACTTCACCGCCTTTTCATAGCACTTCAGCGACTCATCATACCGCTCCAGCTCCGCCAGGCTGAAACCGAGGTTTAGCCAGGCCATGTAGTCCGATGAATCGATTTTGATGGCCTTGGTGTAAAGCTCGGCCGCCGTCTTGTAGTCATCGGCGTGAAAGGCGGCGTCGGCCTTTTCGATGAGCTTCGAAAGCTCCGAGGCGTGGGCGGGGATGATGAAAAGGAATAATGACAGAATAACAATCAAGGATTTGGTTCGCAATAATTTCATATTTGGTCTCCTGCAAAGATAAGCAAATTCCCACTTTTCTCTAAAATTATTTATTCAGTTTCATGAGTTCCTCTGTACAAATTTTAATACCATATTTTGCACCAGGATCTTCTGGGTCTATTTTCGAAGCATATTCATAATACTTAAGAGCAGTTTTATAGTCTTTTTCTATTCTCCGATAAATTGAAGCGAGTCCTATCACAGAATCAATATTCCTTTCATCTAACGCCATGGCTACGTTGTACATATCTTTAGCTTTCTGTAAATCCTCTCTAGAAGGATTTTTTTGATCACCTCCACGAGATAGAAATGCTATTGCATAATCATTACAAATCCTTGATAGCTCCTTTTTCACCTCTATATTATCGATTTGGCTTAAATCATAACCGAGAAGTTTTTCAAGACTATATTCAAATAAATCTAGGTGATTGTAAAAGATTTGCCACCATGATAAGGTAAATCATGGACATCAAATCTTTCCAAAGTATTGTAAAAACAGAGAAAACAG